>NZ_JBHVIV010000045.1:0-71620 GCF_042799475.1 Kitasatospora sp. NPDC057692
ACGAGTACGAACAGGCGTACCGGACGAGACTGAAGCAACACCCGCAAGCCGCTTGATCACACGATCGCGGACTCCACGAAACTCGGGGCAGCTCACCTCCCCTACCCGGCCGAAGACCGTCCCGACGGGTGACTCCATGATGGCCGAACAGAGCCACTACCCCACGGCCGGCCCTGTTCGGACAGCCCGGACAGTCCCGGTGCAGAAGCCCGCCGGGCATCAACGCCTCAACCGGCCAGAGTTCGGGACGGGCTCCTAGCTCGCGCCGCATCAGGCAACGTTCGCCCTGGAGACGACTTCGCGTAGTCGTTCGTCCGCGGCGTGCTTGTTTCGCCAGATGATGTAGCGGCGGATCATGCTGCCCTGGGCCTTGTGGGTGGGGTGGTCGGTGCCGTCGAGGGCGAAGTAGCGCAGGGCGGTGAACTGGGCCTCGATGCGATTCAGCCAGGAGGAGTTGGTCGGGGTGTAGGCGATCTCGACATTGTTCGCCCCGGCCCACTCCGCGACTCGCTGGCAGCGCTTGGTGGTGACGCTGGACGAGCCGGAGGCCGCGCTGTCGTTCACGTCGAGCCTGCGACTGGTCCCACTGCTGGCCGAGTTGGGCCGCAGCGGCGCCCAGGTGGCCTGTGCGACCCACTCCCCGATCCTGGCCTCCGTGCCGGGCGCGGCGGTCCTGGAGGTGGGAGAGGACGGGATCGCGGAGACCCGGCGGCAGGACCTCGCGATCGTCGACCACTGGCGCCGCTACCTGGAGCGGCCGGAGGCGTACCTCCGGCACCTGTTCTGAGCCGAATCCGCAGGCAGTGGTAGACGACCGGCCGGCACTCCGGGTCGGCCCAGCCGTCGACGAGGGGTCCGAAGTCCCGGTCACCCCCCAGAGTCCTGGGATACCGGGGCCCCGTTCGCCGATGGCAGACTCACGATGGCTCCGAGCACAGGGAACCACCGGAGCAGCGTCCCCGTCCCGGCTGCCCGTTCTCATCGCACCAGCAAGGACCGGACGCGTCGGAGACAGGCCCGGCCAGCAGTTGTCATGCACGTGACACTTCCCCACCATGAGCCCGAGGAGTTCCCACTGAACCGCACCGGTTTCCTCCGCCGCACCACCGGGCACACCGCCCTGGTCCTGAGCGCCCTCACGATGGTCTGCACGCTCGGTGTCGGAGCGGCCGACGCCACCCCGATCGGGCGGCCCCCGACGACCACCTGCAACCCGGCCACCGAACCGGTCTGGATCGAGGTCACCGCCAGCCAGGTCGACCCCGTGGTCACCGACTTCCTGGCGGTGAACGTCGCCAACGGGACGACCGGCCAGCGCACCGAGTCCCTCACCCAGGTCGACTCGGTCACCACCACGGTCAACCGCAGCACCGAGATCACGGCCAACTTCGCCCTGCTCTTCGTCAAGGTGCAGGCCAAGGTCGGATTCTCCGTCCAGAGCACCACGTCGAGCACGACGACCTCGCAGATCACCTCCACCTGGAACTTCAACAACCCCGGCTACTACGGCCTCTACCGCGGCACCCGCCGGGTGCAGGGCTCCTGGGTGAAGTACTTGTGCGCCGAGACCGGCCCCAACACCGGCGTGTGGATCAACGCGCTTAAGGAGGGCGTCGGCACGTTCACCACCTACGAGACGCCCGAGATCGGCACGGTCGTCTGCACCGTGCCGGAGCCCGCCGCCACTCTGCGCCGCGTCGCCCAGATGCGATTGGGGTGCTGATCGCCCGATGAAACGCGAACGGACAGAGGAGAACACCATGACGGGCACCTCACCCCGCACCCGCCGGTCCGCCCGGCGCTTCCTGCACACGGCCGGGACGGCCGTCAGGATCGCCCTCGCCACCACGATCCTCCTGGTCACGGCAGCCATGGCGACGAGCCCCGCGAGCGCCGGCACCCAGCGCGTGACCGAGCGGAACTGGAACGGGTGGATATGCGACGGGTACTACCTGCGGATCGAAACACCCACACCGGGCATGGCGCTGGAGTACGACCAGGCCTCCGACAACAAGGCGATCTACCAGCGCCCGCGGACGAACGCGCCCACCCAGCAGTGGGAGGCCTGCCGCTCGTCCACTGACCCGAAGGCCTCCGACTACATCTTCAGGTCCAAGGCGGACGGCCGCTGCATCACCCTCTGGGGCGGCTACCAGCTGGAGGGGCACTGGTTCTCCGTCGACAGCTGCGACGGCTCCTACATCGGCGCGAACCAGAGGTTCTGGCGCAACCAGGACCCGGGCTCCCCCGTCATCACGCTCCAGGTCCAGCACAGTCAGCAGTGGATGGCGATCCAGGGCGACTTCGCCGGCAACGGCTCGCACGTCGCCCAGTACGCGAACCGCGCCACCGCCTTCACCTTCGTGGTGCTCTGACCCGGATCCGCCGGCAGTTGCCGAGGAACAGCCGCTCGGGGAGCGGCTGTTCCTCGGCTCAGGCGCGCCTCCGCCAGGTCCTCCGCGCCGAGCACGAGGGCGCCCGCCGCGAGGTTCTCCTCCAGGTGGTCGAGCGACCCGGTGCCCGGAATCGCCAGCACCGAAGGCGATTCCGCCAGCAGCGCGCCGAGCGCCACCTGCGACGTGGTCTCTCTCTCCCCCCGGGCGGCGACCCGGCCGAGCCGTTCGAGGTCGAGCGGGACCAGGCCCCCGCCGAGCGGGAAGTACGGCACGTACGCGATACCCGTCGCCTCGCAGTCGGCCAACAGCCCCGTACCGCTCTCGAACGAGGACTAGCTAGCTCGCGCCCGCGTCCTCCAACCCCCTCAGACGTTCGGTGTACAGCTCGATGATCCGGTCGATCTCCCCGGGCCCGGCGTCGCCGAGCCGCTCCCGGTCCTCGCCGCACACCCGCAGCTGCTCCGCCAGTTCCGCCAGGCGTTGCTGGTCACCGGCGCGCCGGGCGGTCATCATCTGACGGCCGTACCAGGCGATGACGACGCCGATGGCCGCCCGGGCATCCTCGACGGAAGCGCCGTCGTCTCCAGGGGACGAGGACGGCGGGGACTGGGGGGTGTGCACGGCGAACCACCTCAGGGCTTGGAACAGGTCACGGCCAGGGCGGTGCCGTGGGCCGGCCCGCACAGGCCGGCCCGCGGCCCCTTCCCGGCCCCTTTTTCCGTTCGATCCTGCCCCGTGACCTGCCTGATCACCTAAATTGGCCTCAGATCATCCTGTCCTGGGGGGACTCACGTGGCCGACCTTCGCGCGCTGTTCAGCTCCAACGACCCGGTCGACAGCGCCGAGGCGTTCACCAACCGGCAGCAGCAGTGGTCGCTGGTGGCGGCAGCCGTCGAGGAACACCTGCGCACCATCGCCGCGCCCGCCTTCGACGTCGAGGACCTGGAGACGCCCCGCACCAACCTCATCGCGTTCCACGGCGTCGGAGGCATCGGGAAGAGCACGCTGCTGCGCAAGCTCGAAGCCTCCCTCGCCGCCGCCGACCAGCGGCCCCGGCAGTGGGGCACCGGCCTCGGGGCCGGCGAGCGGCTGCTGCCGGTCCGCATCGACCTCGCGCGCTCCGCCTCCACCGGATCCGACTTCGAGCGGGTCGTCCTGACCATCCGCCTGGCCCTGGCCGGCGCGGTCGGCCGCCCCCTGCCCAGCTTCGACCTGGCGCTGCGCCGCTACTGGGACGCCCAGCACCCCGGCGAGCCGCTGGAGGAGTACATCCGGCGCACCGGGCTGATGGGCAGGGTCGGGCAGGTGCTGCCCGGGCAACTCGGAGCGGCCGTGAACCAGGTCGCCGGCTCGCTGGAGCTGCCCGGCCTGGTCGGGTCAGCGGCCGGGCAGGTCGCCACCGCGCTCGTCACGGCGCTGCGCGAGCGCCGCGAGCGGGCCCGCGCCCTGGCCGGGGCCGCCCGCACGGCGGCGCTGCTGGAGGCCGACGCGGACCTGGAGGCGCTCTCCTTCTACCCGCACCTGCTGGCGTGGGAGGTCAGCTGGCTGCCGGCGAAGAAGGCGGTGGTGCCGGTGGTCCTGCTGGACACCTTCGAGGACACCGCCGACCGGCACCGCGATCTGGAGCGGCTGCTGCAGCGTCTGGTGTGGCTGATGCCGAACTGCTTCTTCGTCATCGCCGGCCGCAACCGCCTCGCCTGGGGCGAGGACGCGTTGCAGGGCCAGCTCGACTACACCGGCCCCCAGGCGTGGCCGCACCTGGCCCCGGAAGAGCGGCAGCCGGCCCGCACGGCGGGCGGCCGGCGCCAGCACCTGCTCGGCGACTTCTCCCCGAGCGACTGCGACCACTACCTCGCCCACCGTCTCACCCACGACGGCGCCCCGCTCATCCCCGCGGACGTGCGCGCCGTCATCACCGCCCGCTCCCACGGCCTGCCCCTGCACCTCGACCTGGCCGTCGCCCGCTTCCTGGAGATCCGCCGCACCGGCCGCACCCCCGCCCCGGCCGATTTCGACCACACCTTCCCCGCGCTGATCGCCCGCACCCTGTCCGACCTCACCGAGGACGAACGCCACGTCCTGCGCAGCGCCTCCCTCCTCGACGCCTTCGACCTCGACCTCGCCACCCAAGCCGCCGGCCTCCCCCACCAGGCCGCCGCCCGCCGCCTCGTCGAACGCCCCATGGTCAGCGAAGACCCGCACGCGACCTGGCCCTACCACCTGCACGGCGCCATCCGCACCGCGCTGCGCAGCGACGACACCCACTCCGCAGACCGCTGGACCCCCGACGACTGGCACCAGGCCGCGCAGCGCGCCCTGGCCGCACTCGGCACCCAGTGGCAGGACGCCTCCCCCGCCGCCGGGCGGGCCTGGCTCGTCGCGTGCCTGCGCCAAGGCCTGCGCCTGGCGCGCGACCACCACCTGGACGACCTGGCCTGGCTGACCGACGCCGCGTTCGCCTACATCGACGACTCCGTGTGGGAGCCCATCGCCCCGCCCGCACCCCGGGCCACGCCGGGCGACAGCGAGGGCAGTGTCGCCGGGACGGACACCCCGGCCGACGCCCTGGCCGAACTGCTCACCGCCATCAGCCGCCGCCAGCACGAACACCGCGAGCGCACCGCCCGCCGGCTGACCGCCGTCCTGGACGGCGGCCTGCTGTCCGACGAACTCGCCGACGTCGCCCGCTACTACCGCGCCAAAGCCGACAAGGACCTCGGCCGCACCACCGCCTCCCTTGAAGGCATGCAGCAGGTCGCCGCCGCCGGCGGCCGCCTCGCCCCACAGGCCCAGCGCGGGATCGCCAACCTCGCCCGCATCGCCGGCGACTTCCCCGCCGCCCTGGCCGCCGCCTCCACCCTCACGTGGAAGAGCCGCCGCCACCGCGTCCGCGGCGACATCCTCTGGCCCCAGGGAGACTTCGCCGCAGCCGCCCAGGCCCTGCGCGACGGGCGCGCCGAGGCCGAACAGCACGACGCCCCCGGCGAACGCGCCATCGCCCAGACCCGCCTGGCCCTGGTCACCGCGTTCACCGACCCCACCCGCGCGGACGAGGAGATCGCCCTCGCCCGCCAGTACCTGGAACCCCTCGACCAACGCGCCACCGCCCTGCTCCTCCAGGTCGCCGCCCTCGTCCGCGACGCCGGCACCGACAACCGCGAGCTCACCGAGCGCGCCACCGTCCTGCGCACCCGGATCGACGTCGCCGGCCTGCCCTGGCTCATCCCCCTGCTGGAGACCGCCCTCGCCTTCCACCACGCCCTGCGCGACGCCGGAGACGACCTGACCGCCGCCATCTCCCGGCTGGCCGACGCCACCACCAGCGGAGACTTCGCCTACTACGCCGACATCGCCCACTTCATGGCCGACCGGCCGCTGCCCTCACCATCCGCCACCCGGTGGCTCGACGACGAGGACACCGTCCGCACCCGCTGGCGCACCCTCGTCACCACCCGCCGGCTCCCCAACCGCTGACCGCAGCGGGCAGTCCCGGCCAGGGCGGGTGCGTTGCCCAACGGCCTGAGAAAGCCCGGGGAGGCCACCACTCGTGACGGCCTCCCCGCTTCTACCGTGCTGTGGGCCTCGGCAGAGTGCATTCCGGGCCGGGGGCTTTGCCTCGACCCGCTGCATTCGCGGTCAGCGCCGCAGGGTCGGCGGGGTCATCCGCGCATGCAGCAGCGTGGCGCGGGTAAGTTCGGTGCCCTGCTTGTGTTCCTCGTTGAACAGGCCGGTGAGTCCGGTCGGGGCCTTCGACCAGTGGTTGCGAAGACTGATCGGGCGGGCCAGGTCGTCCAGGAGTTGGTTGACGACGTGGGCGGCTTCGGTGGGCCGATCGCCCCAGCCGTCGCCCCACCACAGGTGGTCGCCCGGGGTGCAGGGAGCCGGATGGACCTGTCCGTCGGTGGTAGTGATCCACACGGTGTCGTACAGGACGACGGAGGCCAGCTCGCCGCGGCCGGCAGGCAGAGCGAGCGGGGCGTAGAAGAGCCACTTGGCCCCCTCGTCGCCATCGTTCTTGGTGCGCACAACGGGCATGTCGGTGAGGGGATCGACGAAGAACACCTCCACCTGCTTGCCCTCAGCCAGTGTGGCGTGGGCGGCGGTCGGGTCGCAGACGGTGAGCCTGCGGGACCAGCGCTCGGCAATGGTTCCCTCCTTGGCCCGGACGTCGGTGAACCGCCCGAAGGGCAGCAGGTCGGGGTGGTAGCCGAGGGCAATGTCGGTGGCAGCGACCGCATCGGGCTGGGCGCTGATGGCGATCTCCCGCCAGCCCGTGACAAGGACGTCATCGACGTCGTCGTCTTCCTCCAGAATGCCGATGGGGTGAGCGGCCGCATCGTGCCGGGCGGCGATGACCATCCGGGTCTGGTCCCGGGACGCGTGGTCGCCGAAGATCTGGATCTCCGAGGCGACGTCTTCGACGCGCTGGTTGCGGATCTGGTTGGCCATGTTGGTCAGCGCAGTGCGCGCGGCCACGCCGAAAGCAGGGTTGCGGGCGGCCTCGCGCAGGACCGTCTCCCGCTCTTCGGCCAGGACGTCAGCGACCACCACTTCGGCTCCGGGCTGCCACTGACGGATGACCTCCGGCCGACGCAGCAGGCCGGGCCACCACGGGATGACCTGCCCAACAAGGTCTACGACGGTCCCCCACTGGGCCTCGTACGCAATACGCGGCTGGGCGGTGTCGACAGCGACCAGGGCGGGCCCGGTGGCGCCGATGTCACCGTACAGGGAGCACACGGTGACGATCTCACGGTTGAACTCGGCGGCCAGGCCGACGGCGGCCGACAACGCTGCGCTGCTGCCAGTGGTGTGGAGCATGCGGATGACGCCGATGTCGGTGTGCCAGTCGGTGGCCGGGCCGTGTGGAGTGTCGCGGTAGCCGAGGTGCCGGCCCGGTTGGCGCAGACCGGACAGGGGGCGAGCCAGGACGGCGCCACGGTGGCGGAACTCCGGGGTTCCTGCGGCCCACTGATACAGGGCGGTGCCGTCCCATACCGGTCCGGCAGGATCCGGGTCGTAGGAGCGGCGGTACGGGTTCTTCTCGGGGACGGGGAAGTCCTTGTACTGGCGGAGCAGTCGCCACATCCCGAACGAACCGACCTTGAGCAGGTCCTGGACTTCCGCCTTGCTGAGGTAGGTGTCACCGATTCCCATGCAACTACTCCCTGTGTCCCCGGAATTGCGCTCTGCTGTAGTCAAGCACCGGGCTTCTGGTCGCTGCTGGGAAATTCCTCAAGTCACGGCGGGACAGGTCTCCCCCGGCCAGATGTCTTCCCTGATGAAGACAGAGCGCGTGAAACGGCGGACGCTGCAGCACACAGCAGGCATGATCCGTGCCATGGGTGACAAGACGACGGCCCCGTGGGTGTACGACCGGGTGACAAAGTGGTGGGTCGACCTCTCCCAGGGCACCGATGGCCTGGAGTCCGGCGAGGCCAACGGCCGGTACGTGTGCCGGGCCTGCCGGGAGAACCTGATCCTGCGCAGCGTCAAGCCCGGCGCCGTGAACAGGCCGCACTTCTCCCATCGGCGCCACACGGACTGCTCCGCCACCCCGGCGGTGCGCGAGCAGCTGGAGCTGGACGACCGGATCGTCATCGAGTTCCAGCAGCGGATCACTCGGGCGTGGCCCGGCGCGCACTGTGTGCTGGAGTTCCCCGGCGGCCTGGACGACGGCGGCGCCGAGGGGCCCCTGGGGGTGCTGCCGCCGGCGGTCGTGGTCCGCGGCGGCCCGGACGGCCGGGACGTGTCGGTGGTGGAGCGGCCCCGCCGTCCGGTCGACATCGGCGAGGTCCAGGAGCGGATCCGCACGGTGCGGGCCCGCTACGGCGCCGGCGCCCGGCACGTGTGGTTCTGGGCGGCCGACGCAGCGTCCGCGGGTCGGCTCGCCGATCTGCAGGTCGCCCCGCAGGGCCGCAGCGGCCCGCTGGTCGACCACATGACGATCGCGCCGACCGAGCAGCAGCTCGCCGTCATCGCCGCGGGCGGCGGCGTGTACTTCCTCGACGGCGCCAAGGTCCTCATCCCCTACGGCGTCCACGACTTCACCCACCAGCCCAAGCCCGGCGAGGACTGGGCCTTCACCGGCGGCCGCCGCAACTGGCGCCACGACTGGCGGATCAGCCACCCGGTCCCGGCACCGGACGCGACCCGCTGGGGCCTCACCCCGACCTCGTTCGACGAGCTCACCCGCACCCGAGGCGTCTTCACCCTCACCGCCGCCCGGGACCTGATGCGCACCCTGGAACGGGTCCAGACCGGACGCTGGAACGCCCGGCGGCGGGCAGCCGCCGCGCTCTACCAGGACCGCCACCAGCCGCCCCTGCCCGCGCAACCTGATCCCACCAGCATCCCTCTTCCGGAACCACCTGCGCCGTCGCAGAGCGCCGGACAGGCCGAACCAGCGCCAGCCCCAACCTGGGCCGAGCACCGCGCTGCTCCGGAAACGTCGGCTCCCACCGCCAACGCGGTCCTGCCACCGGCCCGCACCATGTCGACGACCACGACGGCGCAGCCCGGCCCGGCCGAAGCGCCGACGGTCGGCCACGCCGGCCCCGACGAGGACTACCCCCTCGCCCCGCCCGCGCCCACCGACCCTCCGACCCGACCCGCGCTGATCCCTCCCCCGCCGGCATATCCGCCCACCGTCCACTTGCCCGGCCACCACGTCCACCAGGCGCCGTCGGGCTCCGGCGGCCGCGGCTGACGGCCCGGCGCCGTCGGCCGCCCGCACAACGTCCGCCCTCTGCCGGACGTGCGGGCGGCCGTGGGCTCAGCGCTCGTCCGGCTCGCCCAGGCTCCAGCCGCTGACCGCCGCGATCGGCCCGCGCCAGAGCGGCAGTCTCCGGGCGATCCGGCCGGCGCGGACGGTGACGTCCTTCAGGTGCAGGAACCGCGGGTCGGGTGCCCGGCGACGACCGTTCTCAGCGGCGTGGTCCAGGTGCCCGAGCACCTCCCGCATGACCTTCCGCAGCCCGTAGTGGTCGACCTCCCCGACCTGACGGAAGTACAGGTCCTCCCACACCCCGGACGGGATCACGGTCCCCGTGACGAGTACCCCATCCACCACCAGCGTCACGACGACAGCCTTGGCGACTTCCTCGTACTCCACCCCGACGCGCAGCACCTCCAGGTACGGGTCCGGGTAGGCCTCCCCCTGCAACATCACCCGCAGAGCCGGCTGCACCGCATCTCTCCACGACACCGCGTTGGTCTCCTCCCCTGGATGGGCCTGGGTTGGACTATGCCCTGGGGGCGGTGTCGGTATCCAGGTGGGCAGCGGATGGATCGGGCGCTCCGGGGTGGTGTGGTGGAGCTGACGATGCGACCTAGTAATGTTTGGTCTTATGAGCAGCCCATCGGCCAGTTTGAAGCGGGAGAAGCTAATCACTTCTCTTCCGCCGCAGTTGAGACGCCAGTTGAAGATCCGCGCATTTGAGCATGGTCTGGATATTCAGGACGCGACCGAGTACGCGATCCGCGATTGGTACGAGGCCTCGGATCTCCCGACGGTGAACACCGATGGCGCCAAGACCTGGGGCACGTTCCTGCCCATCGGCGAGGCCGACCGGTTCAAGGGCGTGTGCAACGACCGCGAGATCACCTACGTCCAGGGGCTGGCCCAGGCGCTGACTCTGTGGCTGGAGAAGCACCCGTCGCCGACCGCTCCGCTTGTTGCCCAGCCCGTCGTCCGGGTCATAGTGGCGAACCAGAAGGGCGGGGTGGGCAAGACCTTCCTCTCATCCGGCATCGCCCAGGCGCTGGCAGAGGCCGGCCGTCGCGTGCTCCTGGTCGACTACGACCCGCAGGGGCACCTGACGGCTGAGCTCGGCTTCGAGGACCTCATGTACGAGGATGACGTCGAGACGCTGATGATGCACATGGACGGCACCGCCAAGGGCGACATCCGCGAACTGCTGGTGGCCCTCGACGGCGCCCGCTTCGGCGAGCGGCTGCACCTGCTGCCGGCGTCGGACGACGCGTTCCTGCGCGATGTCGCCCTCTCGAAGGTCAGCTTCAGCGAGGCCGCGCTGGAGCGAGCCCTGGAGCCGTTGGAGGCCGACTACGACGTCATCATCATCGACGGGCCGCCCAGCCTCGGGCTCAACATGGACACGGCGCTCTACTACGTACGCCGCCGGGAGGGCGAGCTGGCCGACCGGTCGGGAGTCATCACCCCGGTCTGGGCGAACAAGGCGTCCCATCGCGCGTTCCGGCTGCTCAAGTCCCAGATGGACGATCTGTGCCGCAAGGGCCGTATCCAGGTCGACTACCTCGGGCTGATCATTAACGCGTACGACAGCCGCCGCGGCAAGCTCGTGAAGGAGAACAAGAAGCAGTGGGAGAAGAGCAGCTCCCCTGGAGTCCTGGCCGTGATCGGTGATCTGAAGGAAGGCCGCGAGGCTGCGGACGGCGAGATCCCGCTGCTGGAGTACGCGCCGGACAGCGAACACGCGCAGGTGATGCGCGACCTGGCGAAGGAGCTTGCCGTATGACGCCCCCTGCCCAGCGGGTCACCCGTGGCTTCGACATCGACGACAACGGCAAGGACGCTGCCCCCGGGCCTCGCCGTGTCCGCACGCGTCAGCAGATCATGAACGGTGAGGGCCGGCGCCCTCCGACGTCGGTCGAGCTGAGGCTACTCGCCCACAATCCCTTCAACCCGCGCGACGAGCTCACCGACCTGGAGGAGACTGCCGAGTCTCTGCGGCTAAAGGGGCAGATTCAGCCCGTCGCCGTGGTCCGCCGTGCCTCCTTCCTCACCGCGCACCCAGGACGCGAGACCGACCTGGGCGAGGCCGAGTACGTCGTCATCGACGGCAACCGACGCTTGGCCGCGGCACCTCTCGCGGAGCTCGCGGAGCTGCGGATCGATGTCAACGACGATCTCGCGGCGAGCGCGGCGGACCTGCTGGAAAGTGCGCTGATCGCCAACGTGCACCGGGTGGACGTTCCTCCGCTGGACCAGGCGAAGGCCATCCAGGAACTGGTGACAGTCCACGGCTCGCAAGGGCAGGTGGCGAAGCGCCTGGGAAAGACACCCGCCTGGGTGTCCCAGCGCCTCGCGCTCCTGGAGCTCACGCCGGAGCTTCAGGAGAAGGTGGAGACCGGAGAGCTGAAGGTGGAGCCGGCCCGCCGTATTGGCCGGATGCCCAAAGAGCAGCAGGCATCGGCTGCGGCGGAAGCTGTTAACGCCGTTAATACCCCTCGCCAACGAGCCCCGCGCCGACAGCTCGCAACGCGCGAATCGGCGCCCACCGTTAACGCCGTTAATACCCCTTCGTCGAACAGCGGGGCGGGGGAGACGGCGGCGCCCACCGTTAACGCCGTTAACGGTCTGGCCGAAGCTACGTCCGAGCCGCCTGCGGCGTCGATCGTGGCGTGGGACGACCCGACATCGGTCTACAAGCTGCTTCGGGAACACATGTCGGCTGAGCAGCGAACCACTCTGGCAGGCCTCCTGATCGATGACCTGGAGCTGGCCGAGATCGAGGCGGCCAGCTAGTTCGGGAAATGGCGAAGGCCCGCACCCCAGCGCTGGGGTGCGGGCCTTCGTCATGAGGGGAACAGCCGCTCAGTGGAGGGCGGTGAGCAGCAGGGCAGCGGGGGTGATGCCCGCGACGATGTGCAGGGCTTGGTCGACCATCGGGGCGCCTCGTCCGCTCTCGAAATAGACGGTGCTGCCGGTGTGGCGCATCCACCGTTCGACGATCCATCGGCGGTCGATCAGTCCGTGCGAGAGGCCGACCCAGGCGAGGGCGGCACACGTGCCGGTGGCGGAGATGTCGAGGCCGATCAGGGCGCGGGCGCTGAGCAGCAGGACGAGTGTCACCCCGATGTGGCAGGCGGCGTGCGCGCCGTTGGCGAGCCAGCCCGTCAGGGACTTCTCGGCCTTGTGTTCGGACATGTGGTCGCTCTGGAAGAGGTAGTCGCCGGCGTAGTGTCCGGCGAGCAGCAGGACGAAGGGGTCGGCGAGCACGGGCTGCTCCAGTTGGTCAGTGGTGGGCGGGGGTGGGCAGGGTGGCGGCCTGGTGGCGGTGGAGCAGGGCGTGCTGGCCGGGGTCGAGGCGCCAGAGGCCGAGGCGGCCGGCAGCGGGGATGGGGTCGGGGAGAGCCTGGACGTCGGCGAGGGTCCAGTGCCAGAGGCCGGGCAGGCCCCAGGGGCGGCAGCAGCCGATGTCGCGGTGGCAGTCGGTGATGGTGGCGATGGCGACGAGGGCGCCGGTCGTCAGCGCCGGAGCACCGGGGCGGGCGAGGACGGCGCGGACGAGCGGGTCGGCCTGGCCGGCGCGGGCGAGGGCCCGAGCGGCGTGCAGCACGACGGGTCCGCGGTGCCTGGTCGGCCAGCTGCGGTTCTCGACGCCCTTGTCGCCGGCGAGGATCGCGGCGAGCCAGGGCTGGCGGATCGTCAGCGCGGGGAGGTCGGCGGCGGGCTGCGCAGCCGGTTCGGGCAGTTCACCGATGCGGCGCAGCGCTTCGGGGAGGGCGGTTTCCCAGTCGCAGGCCGCGGTCGTCGATGTAGATCGCTCCGCCGAGTTTCTTGTTCGTCACCAGGATTTGGGTGCCGAGCCAGTAGGCGCGGTCGGGGTCCTCGTCGACGATCGCGTCGAATCCGTGGCTGATCAGCCAGGCCGCGATGGCGGGGTGGTAGCGGCGGTGGCGGGCCGTGACGATGAAGACGGACCTGACGGCCTGGAGGATGCGCAGGGCTTCGAGGGCGCCGGGGATCGGGTCGCCGTAGATGCGCCCGTCCTGCCAGCCCTTGTCGTGGCGCACAACTTCCCTATTGGATGCGCTTGTTGAAGGCGATCCGAAGGGGTGCTTCATTGGCAGGCTGGAAGGTGTTCTGGGTGCCTGAGGGCAGCACGGCGGCTAGCGTCCGGCCGGGCCTGCTGCGCGGTTGGGAGTGCCTCGGGGAACGCGAGGCGTCGAGCGGTGTCCGTCCTGGAGATCCGATCTTCCTGTCACCGGACTATCAGGTCGACCCGCTGCTGAGCCGCTACGTGCAGTCGAGGGTGTTTCGCTTCTACGAGGTGGAGACCAAGAGGAACTACGCGACCGACATTGCATTGCTGCTGACCTTTCTCTGGGGACGTGGCAAGTCGTGGATCCAGGCGACGGGCCAGGACCTGAACGACTACGAGTTCTGGCGGCAGGAGGCACCGGAGAACCCCGGTCAGATCGGCGGGTCCAAGTGGAACCGCGAGCTGGCGGCGTTCACGGCGCTCTACCGATGGGCGAAGCGCGCCGGCTGGATCGCCTCCAACCCGGTGGAGATGCGCGAGGTGGTGGGCCGGGACGGGGCCGTGGCGGAGGTTCCGGTGGCCCGGGCGAAGGACGCCCGGGCGTCGAACGTACGGTGGCTGACTCCCCGGACGTGGCGGTTGTGGGCGGATGTCGGACTGCGCGGGCTCGACCGGGACGGCCGCCAGCGATTCGGCTGGGCGGGCCGTCTGGAGGACCGGAACGTGGCGTTCGTGCGGACGGTGACGTCGTCGGGGCTGCGCCGCCAAGAGGCCGGGTCGCTGTTGACCTTCGAGGTCCCTGACGTGCCGCCTGCGGGGGCGCGGTACGCCCACGGCCGGGTGGCCGCCAAGGTGACGCGCTCCAAGGCGTCGCGCACCTTCTACGTCTCGGCCGGGGCGGTCGGCGACGTGGAGACCTACGTCGAGTCCTCCCGCGCCTGGTCGGTCGCCGGGGCCCAGCGGGCCGGCCGGTACGACCGCCTGGCGGGGATGCGCCTGGTGACCGAGGTGGTGTCCGGGCTGAAGCCGAGGGTGCGGTGGGTGGAGCGGGACGGGACCTGCGGCGAGCGGGAGCTCGGCAAGTTCACCTGGCAGGAGCGGATACTGCTGTTCACCGAAGGGCCCGGGGGTCCGGAGCCGTTGTGGCTGTGGCTGACCGAGGAGGGCTTGCCGCTGCGGCCGCACTCCTGGAACGGGGTGTTCGCCGAAGCCAACCGGCGGTGCGAGGAGGCCCTCGCGCCCCCTCGGCACCTTCGCTCGGACCCTCACAAGGTGTACTGGCCGACGGCCTCGCCGCACGCCTCCCGGCACTCGTTCGCCCTCTACATGCTCGTGGTGCTGAACGAGCTGATGGACCGCCGCTACGGCCTGACCGCGGCGGAGCGGCGGGACTTCCGTCTGCTGTACGGCGATCCGTGGTTCATGGTGCAGGGGTTGCTCGGCCACGCCTCGCGGGAGACGACGGTGAACATCTATCTGGCGCCCGTACGGCACCTTCAGCTGGCGTCGCTGCTCGCCGTCGTCTCCGCGCCGCTGGACATGCCGGCGCCGGGCGTGGACGACGTGTTCGCCCGTGTCGCCCGGGAGGCTGAAGGCATCGTGGACATCGACGCCAGGCTGTCGCCCGATGGGGTGGTCTGGTGAGCGGCCGCGGCCGCAAGGCGTCCCTGCCGGACGCCGGACAGCAGCCCTCACGCCCGAACCCGCTGGATGCTGGTGGCCTGGTGGTGCGGCACCGCAACGCGCAGGGCTTCGTGCGGGAGTACGACTCCTCCCTCCTGCCGGTCGGCGAGCGGATGCAGCGCTCTCTGGCCCGCTTGTTCGCCGTCCCGTGCGGCCGCAACTGGACCAGCCACCAGAGTTCCCGGGCCGCCTGGAGGCACCTGAACGCCTTCGTCACGTACGTCCTCGACCACCAGCACCCGCCCGAGGATGTCGACGGCCTGGACGCGCAGGTGGTCAGGGCCTGGTGGGACTCGTTGAAGTCGACCACGAGCGGCCGGCACCGCTGGCGGGACGTGGCGGCGCTGCTGCGCCGCGACGAGCGCCTCCAGGCGGGCCCCGTCGCGGAGGAACTGGCACGGCGCGTCGGTGTCCTCCGGACTCAAGGCGAGGGGTCCTACAGCGGCCAGGAGTTCCAGCGGGTCAGGACCGCGGCGCGCCGGACCTTCCGGGCCGCTCTGCTGCGGATCGAGGAGAACGCCCGCCTTCTGGAGCGCTGGCGCTGCGGGGCGATCACCCCCGGAGGCGCCGAGTGGCTGGCCGGGGAGGCGCTCGACGCCCTCGCCCGAACGGGCTTCACCCCGGTGGTGCTGTGCCCGGGCGGGAAGCTCACGCTTCCGCACCGCTACCGCCGTGCTCTTGGTGGCACCTCTCCCTTGGCGACGTGGCAGCGCCTGTACCTGTCCCGGCTGGAGGCGGCCGCGCTGGGTGTGCTGCTGATGGTCGACTTCGGCTGGAACCTGTCGGTGATCGACCGGGCGCCGGCCCCGCGGGCCGCACCCGATGACGGTGAGGACGATGGGCGTGCGACCTACCTGGTGCCGCTGGAGAAGCGGCGCCGAGGCGGCGGGCGGTGGTTCGAGACCGAGAGCGTCACCGATCTCGGAGCCGGTACCGCCGGCCGACTCATCACCGAAGCGCTGTCGGCGACGCGGTTCGCCCGTGACCTGGCCGAGCGCCTGTCGCCCGGCACGGACCACTTCGTGGCGTGGCGGCCCCAGCACCACCGCCGTACGAGCTCGGACCGTGACCGGCCGCAGGCGGTCGGGCCGATCCGGTTCGGTGTGACGACCGAGTCCGCCCAGCACTGGGCCAATGCCGCCGGGGTCGGAGGCTCGCCGTTCAAGCGCGGACGGCGCACCGTCGTGGCCATCGAGCGCCGGGAGCCGGCCCAGCACTCCCGGGACACCCACGACCGGGCCTACGTGCTGCCCGATAAGCAGGTGCAGGACGCCGCCGTCCCCGTCATCGCGGCGGGCGCCAACGACGCTCTCGCCCGGGCCCGCCAGAGCGTGGAACTGGCGGCCGAGCTGCACGAAGCGCACGACCCGGGCGACCGCCACACCGTGCTCGCGAGCTGCCACGAGCCTCAGCACGGGCCGTCCCCGACGGCGGACGGCGGCTGCGGCGCCTCGTTCCTGCTCTGCCTGGGCTGCCGCAACGCGCGCATCCATCCCGGCCACCACCCAAGGCTGGCGCACCTTCACCAGGCGCTCGACAACGTCCGCCCGGTCCTGCCGGCCGCCGTCTGGGCCGAAGGGTGGAGCGACGCCCACGCCCGTCTCGAAGACCTCCGCCACCAGGTCGGCGGCCCGGCCTGGCGCACCGCCCTGGCCGACGTCACCGAAGCGGACCGGACCCTCATCAGCCACCTGCTCTCCGGAGACCTCGCCCCGTGACCACCACCGCGCCCGCGATCGACCGCTTCCGCCTCCCTGTGCCCTCTCCGACCACACCGGTCGTTCCGGCCCACCTGGCCGCCCCCGACCACGCGCACTTCACCTCGAACTTCCGTGACCCGGTGTGGTCACTGGCCCCGCTCGTCGCCAACCCGGGCGAGGGCCTGCGCTCGGTGACCTGGCGGCAGTTCCCCGCCGCGCTGCGCGACGAGATCCGCCTGGTGGCATGGACGCTGATCAACGGCGAGCTGAGGCCGTCCTTCGTCAAGCAGCGCGGCGTCAAGATGCGCACCCGCCTGTCCCCCGCCCTTGTCCACGAGACCATCGACCACTGGAAGCACTTCGCCCTCTGGCTCGCCGACAGAGACGTCCGCTCGCTGGGCGCGTGCGACCAGCAGGTGCTTCACGACTACGGCCTCCACCTCCGGGACACCAGCCCCTCGCGCAGCGCCGCGGTCCGGCAGTTCACCGCCCTGGTCCGCCTGTGGGCCTTCGACGGACTCAGCGGCCGCCCGGCCGGATTCGCCCGGCCCCCGTGGGACGAGTTCGGTGTCGACGACTACCTCCCCGCCGCCAGCGCCCTGGGCGGCGAGAACGCGCGGGAACCGCTGGCCGAGGAGACCATGGGCCCGCTGCTCGTCTGGGCCGTCCGCATGGTCGAGGACCTCTCCGGCGACATCCTGGCGGCCCGGCGGGAGAGCGGGCGGCTGAGGGCGATCGCCCGGTCCCATCGGTCCACCCCCCAGGGCAAGGCCGCGCTGCACGCCTTCTTCGAGCCCCTGCTGGCAGACACACTGCCGCTGCCCTCCAACTCCGAGAACGGGGCGGTCCGGCTGGCACGCGACTACGTACTGGCCCTCACCGGGGCCTCCGCGAAACAGCTCGACGCGATGAACAAGACCCACGCCCTCACCGCCACGGTCGCCCTGCGCCCCGGCCCGTGCCCGCTGCAAGCGCCCGTCACCGGCCTGATCGCCGCCCGGCCCTGGCGCGAGCACCTGGACTACACCGAGACCATCACGCTGATGCGGCACCTGGGGACCGCCGCGTTCATCGTCTGCGCCTACCTGACCGGCATGCGCCCCCAGGAAGTCCTCGCGCTGCGCTCCGGATGCTGCCCCGATCCGGGCGAACGCCCCGACGGCGCCCCGGCACGGCACCTCATCCGTGTGGCCGATCCCGAGGGCAACGACGCATCCGAGGAGCCCGGCAGCGACGAGGCCGCCGGGACCGACACCCATCTGATCACCGGCACGCACTTCAAGTCCGCCGTCGACGAGGACGGCAACCACGTCGCCGCCGGCCTGGAGCGCACCGTGCCCTGGGTCGCGATCCCACCCGTCGTCCGCGCGATCCGCGTACTGGAGCAGATCGCCCCCGCCGGAGCACTCCTCTTCGACCGCAACGTCCACGACTTCGCGTGCCAGCGCTCCGGCACCGGCGCCCTCAAGCCGCACAGCATGCGCGTTCGCGTCGAAGACTTCATCGCCTGGTGCAACGCCGAGGCCGCACGACACGGGCTCCCGCACCAGACCATCCCGCCCGACCCGGCCGGCAAAGTCGGGCTCGCCCGCTTCCGCCGCACCCTCGCCTGGCACATCGCCCGCCGGCCCGGCGGCCTGGTCGCCCTGGCCATCCAGTACGGGCACCTGCGCACCGCACTCGACACCGAGACCTCCGGCCGCTACGGCACCCGCGCCCGAGGCGGAATCCACAGCGTCATCGACATCGAGACCGCCCTCGGCGTCGCCGAGACCGCCGCCGACCTGCGCGAGCACTTCGCCGCCGGCGGCGGCGTGTCCGGACCGGCAGCCCGACGGGCCCTCCTCCAAGCCGCCCGCACCCCGCGGTTCGAAGGCCGCCGCATCACCGCCCGCTTCGCCCGCACCTTCCTCGGACGCGACGGCACCGTCCTCTACGACAACCCGCACGCCCTGCTCCTGTGCCTCTACCGCAGCGACACCGCCCTGTGCGCCCGCGAAGGCGCTCGGGAGACCCCCAGCCTGGACCGGTGCGTACCCGGCTGTGGGAACACCGTGCGCACCGACCGCCACGCCGACCAACTGCGGGCACGCGCCGACCGGCTCCACCAGCAGGCCCACCACACCCCCGAGCCCGTCGCCGAACGGCTTCGAACCAACGCCGCCCGTCTCCGGTCCTGGGCCGACGAACACGACCGCACCCGCCTCACCGAGCCGGAGGCCCCACCACGATGACCCCCGCCCTCGACGAGCGCGACCGCATCCGCGCCGCCATGCAGCGCATCCTGGCCGGCACCCCGCAGCACTCCACCGGCGCGCTGACCATCGTGGCCCTCGCCCAGGAAGCCGGAGTCCCCCGCAACGCCCTGACCCAGCGCCATCCCGACCTGCGCAACGAGTTCTACGACCACGTCCAGCAGCTCGGCGCCGTCCCGGACACCGAAGCCCGGCTGCGGGAGACCGTCGCCAAGCTGAAGAAGACGATCGCCGCGAAGAACAAAGAGCTCGGCCAGCTCCGCGCCGACGTCCCGGCCCTGGTCCGTGTCGTCAACCAGCTCGCGCTGGAGAACCAGCGGCTCCGCGACCAGCTGGTCACCGGCGATCCCCACGTCGTCCCGATCAGACCGCGCCCACCTCAGTAGCGATCACCCGGATGGGCCAAACGCGGTAAACCGCGTTTGGCACCGACCCGTCGCGCACCCGGCAGGCGTTGTTGACGGCATGGAACTCGCGACCCAGGAGCCACCGTCACCATCCAGGTCCTGTCCGTCAACGGCAAGCGGATGTCCAGGGCCGTCTACAACCAGCTGCAGCGCAGGTGCCCGCTCGCGAATACCGACGGCTCCCTCCAGGGGCGGCCCTGGGGCATCGTCATCGACCAGAAGTGCTGCCACAGCTACCGGGCTCAGCCGCACTGGCACGTCGTGCACGAGTACAACCGGGAGCTGTTCGTCTGGATCGTGCCAAAGCGCATCGAGGACGCGAAGTACCACTTCCAGGGCAAGCTGTTCGAGCCACGGGCCGACATCGGGACGGACTTCCTCGACGCCTGCATGCTGGAGACCCACCTCGGGTGTCCCGAGTTCTTCAAGGGCAGGGTCTTCGACCTCGTCCGAGACGAAGAGGTCCGCACGACCATCGAGTTCCCCGTCGAGTTCTTTTGTTCAGGTTCGTCGGCGACATGGCTGTAGAGGGTGCTGGGGCTGACGTTACTCCCGGTAGCCGATGGCGCCTGCCCGGTCGACCGAGGGTGCTGGTTGGGCGCAGCGGCGCCCGCCCTCCGTGGCTGTTGGCTCGGTTGGGCCTGCGGTCAGCTGGGTGTCGGCCGTCCCACGGGTCCGGCTCGTTCGGGTTGACCTTCGTCTGACACCGGTCCGTCCTGTCCCGGTACCGGGTTTTCGAGCCGGGGTCTGTCACTGGGTCACGTGCAGCGTAAACCGGAACGAGACGTTGCCCGTGGTGCTGGCCTGGACATGGAACTGTCCCGCGGTGGGGCCGGCGGTGAGGTCGGCGGCGGTGGCTTTGCCGTCGGCCTGGGTGAGAGCGGTGCACTCGGTGCCGCCGGGGAAGGTGGAGTGGGTCGGGTCGTCCTTCTGGATGGTGAAGGTGACCTGTACGCCCGGTACCGGGTTGTGGGAGTTGTCCTTGGCGATGACGGCGAGTGCGGGGGCGAAGATGGTGCCGGTCTGGGCGGACAGGTTGTCGCCCACGGCGGATTCAAGGGTGACGACACCGGACGGTCTATCCACCGCCGCGACCATCCGCACCCGGTGGTAGGCGTATTCGGCGATGTACAGGTTCCCGGAGGCGTCCATGGCGAGGTCGTCGGGGCCGGGAACTCCGGCGTCGAGGGCCTTGCCGCCGTCGCCCGAGTCGGTGTTGGTGCCGTTGCCTGCCACGAGTGAGAGCGCTCCTTCGGCAACGTGCAGCCGGAACACACGGTTTTGACTTGGGTCGGAGAGGAAGATGTCCCCCGAGGGGCCCATAACCAGCCCAAAGGTGGCCTTGAGGTGGGCGTCGGTGGCCTTGATCTTCGAGCCGTCCGCCGGCACTTCCTTCGTACCGCCCCCGGCCACTGTGCGGATCTTCCCGTCGGGTGTCACCGCGAACACCCGGTCGATGCCGGCGTCGGAGATGTACACGATGCCCGTGCCGCCCACGACCACACCCGCGGGGTCCATCAGCCCTGCCGCGAGGGCGTCTCCGCCCTCTTGGACCTTTCCGCTTGCCGTCCCGTCGCCGGCGATGGTGTGGACGATGTGGTTCCCGTTGGCGAGCACCTTGCGTACCCGGTGGTTGCCGTAGTCGGCGATGTACAGGTTGCCCTCGTGGTCGACAGCGAGGCCAACGGGATTGCCGATGGCTGTCTCGGTCGCGGGCTTCCCGTCACCGTCGAATCCTGCCTGTCCGGTGCCTGCCACCGGGGTGAGGCCGGTGTCCGGGGGCTTGGCCGCCCACACCCGGGCGTGATCGGAGATGTACAGTGTCGGCCCGCTCCACAGCAGGCCGCCGACGGTCTCCAGGCCGGTGCTCGTGAAGGTGTAGATCTTCTCGTCCTCCATCCGCGACACCAGCGGCTGATAGATGGGGCCTTCCCGTTCCCCGAGGTAGAGGTTCGTCCGGCCGTCGCTCGCGACGGCCGAAACATTCTTCAGGCTCGTCTTGACGGCTTGGACTCCCTCGCTCCGCTTCTCGCTGCCTCCGCCGGCGACGGTGGTGATGTAGCCGGGCTGAAGTTGGGCGGTCGCGCCCGCCCCTATAAGTGTCTGCGTCATTGCGTTGTGCCCTTCGTCTTGAGCGTCAGCCCCTGGGGGAGGACGCAATGCCGGACGGCTGCGGCGCGAGGGTGGCCGCACTGCCTCCGGCACGGCACCCGTGCCGGAGACGGTGACGGGCCGCCCGTCGCCGAGGTCTCCCGTCACTGGCTGACGATGTCGATGTCCACCGAGTTGCTGCCGGGGTTCTTGTCGTCTCCGAGGGCGACCTGGGCGTGGCCGATGGCCAGGCCCTCGGGGCACTTCGCCACCGCTTCCTTGCCCTGTTCACGGCCCTGGGCAGGGGAGGTCGCCACCTTCTTGTTCGCGTCGGTGAAGTACGCCTTGGTCACCAGGCCGAGCCCGGAACCGTGGAAGACGACGTCGTCCTTCGCGGCGACCTGGTCGGGCGTCACGGAGTCGATGTGCATGGTTACGGCACGTGTTGTCGTCATGACGTGTGCCTCCTTTGGTCTCATGGGGAGGTGGG
This sequence comes from Kitasatospora sp. NPDC057692, assembly GCF_042799475.1. Lineage (NCBI taxonomy): Bacteria > Bacillati > Actinomycetota > Actinomycetes > Kitasatosporales > Streptomycetaceae > Kitasatospora > Kitasatospora sp. NPDC057692. Next base: position 21,771 of record NZ_JBHVIV010000045.1, read on the forward strand.
GCGCTCGCGGGTAGCCCCGGGGCCTCACCCTCCACGCTAGGACGTATCCGAACCTCTGGCGACCGGTGGCACCCGAGCGGATACTCCCAGTGATGAAATCCCCGTAGGCATCACGCTGAGCACCTTGTCGGTTGGTTCGCCGTTCGCCTACAGCACCCCTTGGTCGCGGCCGAGAACGTCGTGCTGCCGCCGCAGGTCCTCGCCGAGCTGGACGTGGCGGCGCGCAATGCCGCGCCGACTGCCGCACCGATGCTTTCGAGCGGTGCGACTACCTGGCCCGGGAGGCCAGGCTCCTGCACCGCACCATCGACACCACCGGCGACGATGCGCTGGATCGCCCAGGCCGACGCCGAGCGGGATCGGCTCCCCGGAGGCGATGCGACTGCGTGCCCTCGCGGACGGGGAGGGCCTGGCTCGGGTAACTCGCCGAACCGCGAGCTGGCCGAGTGGTCAGCGCCCTGGGAGACGGGAGACGTTGTCGGGGAGTCGGGCGGCTTGTTCCGCCACGCGCAGCCGGTCGGCCAGGACGGCTGCGGCGAGTGCGACGTGGGTGACCTGTTCCTTCCGTGGCCGTCCGACTACGGCTCGAACGCCAACGACCTTCTCTGGACGCTGGAGTTGGTGGTCGACCACTCCGTCGCCGCCAGCTGATTCGGTACCGGTGTCGTCATCAGACGTTCGTTTGATGACGACACCGGCCCGGAGCCGTTCCGGACTCCCTGGAGCCTTCAGCAACTCGGACAGTGATCGAGGGGTGGGCCCGTCCTTCTGTCCTGTTCGCCGTACGAGCTGACCAAAGCGGACCGGGAGGCGCTCCGACCGCCGTGCTGTCACCGGCCACCACCACCTGCTGGGGCTCGCAGCTCACCTCGCCTACCGCCGGGCCGAGGGCGCAGGCCCGGACGATGCCTCTTCGTTCATCGCCGTGAACCGGGCACCCCCTCGCCCGTCCCCGACCTGCACTAAGCGATCATGCGTACCTGGCACCGGCTCGTACAATCCCCCTCAACACGCTGACTTGACAGGGAACACAACGGTGAGGTCGAAGTCCACGCCGACGGCGTGCGAGGCGGGGGAGTCGGGGTTGAGGGGGATGACGGTCACGCGGGTTGGGTCTCCTCAGTGGTCGAGTCGAATGGTGATCGGGATGCGCCGGTCGCTCGGGTCGGGGTGGTGGGCGGTGCGGCGGTGGGCGCGCAGTCCGAGCGGGGCCGCCCTGGATCGGGGAGCGGCAGTCGGGGCAGGAGCTCCACCAGGCGGTGCTGGTCGGCAGGTCAGTGGGGGTGAGCGGGTGCGGGTGCGGGCCGGGTGCGGCGCGCGTCATCGGGGCCTCCGGGAAGCGGGGCCCGGCCCGCCGGGGTGGGCGGGCCGGGCCTGGACGGCGGATCGGTCAGGCCGTGTGCCAGCGGCGGGCGATCTCGCGCATGCCGTCGATGCGGTGGGCCTGGCGGCCGAGGCGGGCGGCGAGGGCGTGCAGGTGGTCGGCGTCCTCGGTGCGCGCGCCGGCGGCCAGGATGTCGGCGTAGTGCCGGGCGGCGTCGGCGAGCTGCCGGGCGTCCAGGGCGTGGCCCTGGAGCTCGCGGTCGATCGCCGGGTCAGGGTCGTGGGTGGTCACGTGCTGCTCCGGTTGGTGGGCGGTTCGGGGGACCAGGCGCCGGTGGGGTCGTCGCCCCAGTCGTCCGGATCCGCCGACGGGGCGGGCGGCTCGGGTCGGCGAGGCCGGGTGAACAGGCCGAGGAGAACGGCGGCGAGGCTGCGGCGCGGGTGCGCGGGCTCGTTGGTCATGCGGGTCAGACCGCGTCGGGCAGCGGCAGCAGCCAGGAGCACGTGGCGGCGTGGTCGGTGACCTCCTGGCGGACCGCGTAGACGTACATGGCGTCGGCCTGGGCGGTGCCGACACGGCAGCCGGTGCAGTACGACCACGCCTTGGCGTCGTCGCGGGCATGGGTTCCGAGCGGCCAGGGTTCGGCACCGATCAGCTCGACCACGGCGCCGCCCTTGGTGAGCTGGCGCATCCAGACGTGTCCGGGTCCGCCGCCGGTCGGCGCGTCGCCGATGTGGACCTGGCCGCGGTCGAGCCGGATCCGGCCGTAGTTCTCGGCCTGTTGGAGCAGGGTCATCAGGCGGTCGTGGCCGCCGAGGATCTCGCCGCCGGGGATGCAGCGCGACCAGATGTACAGCTCGCCGACCGTGGTGCGGCGCTGCCCCAGGCCCTCCAGGTAGTCGAGCGCGGCAAGGACGACGGTGTAGGCGTCGTCGCTGCGCAGCCGACCGTCGAACGGGTCGGGGACGAGGTCGCCGAGGAGCTTCTCCAGGGCGGCGTTGACGGCGGGGATGCGGGGGTTGTCGACGTTCACGGGCGGTGCCTTCCGATGGGTGTGCGGGGGGTCTGCGGGGTCGGGTGACCGGGCAGCCGCGTCGGTCCCGGCGGTGCCGGCCGCTGGGTGCGGTCGGGTCCGGGGCCGGCGGCGGCGGTCCGCTCGGCGGGTCAGGCCGGGACGGCGCGGGCGAGGCTGAGCAGTTGTTCGAGCTCGGCCAGGGCGAGGCCGTCGGCGCAGTCCAGGCAGCAGCCGAGCGAGGTGGGGATGCAGTGCTCGGTGACGGCGCGGCACAGCGGGCAGGTGCGGCGGGCGAGCATCATGCGCTGGTGGGCGCGCCAGCGGGCCGGGGTCATCGGCCGGACGGGCAGAGCGAGGGAGCGCCGGTACAGATAGCCGATCCGCTGGCCGCTGCGGCAGACGATCTGGGCGGCGGGTTCCTGGCCGCCGGGCCGGAGGCCTTCGGCGCGCAGCTGGCGGCGGGTCATGAGGTCGGGGGAGGGGGCCCAGCGCCAGGGGTAGGTGGGCAGGCCGCCGTGGTGTTCGCCGGTCGGGTCGAGGTCGATCGCGCGCACGGGCTCCTCCGGGGTCAGCGGCCGGGCCGGGCCGGTTCGAGGTAGGCCGGGCTGGTGGCGGTGACGGTCTCGACGCGGGCGAAGCCCTCGCTGCGCAGCTGCTCGGCGGTGGGGAGCAGGCGCTCCTGGTCGACGAGGACGTGGTCCGGGACGACGCGCTCGCGGCCGGCGTTGAGCTCGCGGCGGCGTTCCAGGGAGACGTCGAAGAGCACCGCGACGCAGGGGCGCTGCCAGTAGCGGGCGCGGGCGAGCAGGGCGGCGCGCACGTGCGCGTACAGTCCGGTCGCGTCGATCACAGTGGTGAGCGACCGCGAGAGACGCGCGTCCAGCAGGAGGGTCTGGATCTGGTCGGCGACCGGGGTCGCGGACTGGTCCGCCGCCGAGTCGGTAGCCATCTCGCGGTAGGAGTCGAGGTTGAGCCGCCAGGTGGCGGGCCAACGGCGCTCGGCGAAGGTGGTCTTGCCGGCGCCGCTGCCGCCGACCAGGACGATCAGCGTGCCGGGGTCGAAGGTGAGGTTCATGAGGGCGGGTCCTTTCGGTGGTGGGTGTGGTGTGTCGCTGGTGGTCAGGGGCGGGTGGCGGCCTGCTGGCCGAGGACGTAGCAGCGCAGGTCGATGTCGGCGGGCAGGGCGGGGGCGTCGGTGCCGAGGAGGAGGTCGGCGACGGCGACGGTGAAGACGCGGGTGACGGCGTCGGATCCCTTCTTCATGACCGGGGCCTGGAAGAGGAGGTAGCGGGCCGTCAGGAAGAGGCGGGGGGTGAGGCCGGGGCCGGCGAGGATGCGCAGGGCCTCGGCGCGCAGCAGGGTGGCGTCGGCCGGGTCGGGGGTGGCGGTGTAGAGGGGGTGGCCGCCGGTTTCGACGCGGGCGGGGTCGAGGCCGCGGGCGGCGATGCGGGCGGTGAGTTCGGCGGCGGCCCGGCGGGCGGCCCGGCCGCGCAGGAGCCGGTTGCCGGCGATGGTGCGGCCGTCGGGCAGGGTCACCCGGTTCTGCAGGATGTCGGCGGTGGGTGCCTCGCGGGCGAAGCGGCGCTGGGCCGCGAGGCCGTAGTGGGCCATGGCGCGGGAGGCGGGGGTGTCGGTGCCGCCGCGGTAGGTGCGGGTGGCCGGGTGCCAGACGGAGCCGTCACGCAGCCGGCCGACCGGGCCGAGGCGGTCGTAGTTGGTGCCGGCGCCGGCGATGGGGGTGCGGAAGCGGGCCGGGTCGTAGGCGATGCCTCGGCCCACGCGGCCGGCGGCGCGGGCGGCGGCCTGGTAGCGCCAGTCGGTGACGAAGGTGTGGACGGCGGCGAGGGCGGCGACGCGTTCCTCGGTGCTGGTGGCGGTGGCCAGGAGGTCGGCGAGGTGGTCGCGGGCGGTGGTGGCCGTCTGGGCCATCTGGCAGGAGAACGCGTGTCGGTGGGCGCGGTCGGCGGGGTCGTTGGTGCGCAGGGCCAGCGGCGAGGTGGGGAAGCGGTCGAAGGTGATGGCGGGCAAGCGGGTCTCCGGTTCAGCGGGGGGTGGCGGGTCGGGCGGATGGTGGTCGCCTGGTGACCGGGCGGCCGGTCCCGTCCCCGGGATGCGCGCCGCCCGCCGGGCTGGGTGCCGGGCGGGCGGTGCGGGCCGGGGGCGAGGCCGGTCGGCCGGTTCAGCTGATGAGGGCGAGGACCAGGACGGCCAGGAGCACGGGCACGGCCAGGGCGACGGAGCGCGGGATGCCGATGCAGCGCTGGAGCCGGTCGATCTCGTCGCTGATCGCCTCGCACTCGGCGAGGAGGCGGGCGTGGGAGCGGGAGTCGGCGGGCATGGTGGCGAGGGTCTGGCCGCGCTGGTGGTGGGTCGTGCGCAGGGCGGCGATGCGGGTGTCGCGGTCGATGGCGAACACGGGTGGCGGTTCCTCTCGGCGGGGTCGGTGGGTGTGGGTGGTGCGGGAGGATGGGGGGCGGGCCGGGGACGAGACCGGCCCGCCGGCGCTTTCGGGCGCCTGGCCCCCGGGGTGTTTCCGTCATCCCGGGGGCCGCTTCGTGTGCGCGCTCGTGGTTACGCAGCGCGAGCGGGCGGCTTGAGCGCGGGTTCGTCGCGCTCGACCGCGTCGCGCACCCGCTGGCAGGTGCTGCGCGTCTGCTCGGGCGTTCCGGTCAGCAGGCCCCGCTCGGTGAGCGCGGCGTGGATCTCGGTGGCCAGCGGGCGTCGGCCGAGAGCGTCGTACAGGGCGCGGGTGCTCGCCTTGCGGGCGTACATGAGCGCGGCGTCGCTCATCGGCGTCGGCGGGTGAGCGTCGCCGGGGTTCGGGGCGGCGGGCGGGAGCGCGCGATGAGCGCCACTGGTCCCGCCACCTGCGGCGATCTCGCGCTCATGTGAGCGTTCGCCGTGAGGGGCGGGTCCGAAGGCGGCCGTGCCGTGAGCGGTGGGCAGCGGCTGGCCGCCGTGCGGCGGGCGCGGGGCGGGGACCTGGTGAGCGCCGCCGGGGGCCGCGGTGGGCGCGGCCGCAGCCGGGGCGGGCGCGGTGTGCTCGCCGTGAGCGGCCTTGCCGTGGTCGATGAGCTCGTGGACGCGCCAGATCGCGATGGGGACGACCATGGCGAGCGGGATCGCCAGGCCCCACTGGATCTTCCACTCTCCGTGAGCGTTCTGGGCGACGCCGAGGAGGTGGAGGTCGGTGAGGATCGCGGCGATCTGGCACAGCATCATCACGGCGAGCGCGATGCGGGTCTCCTTGCGGACCTTGCTGCGGGTCGCGGCGATCACCCAGCCGTCGAGGCAGACGGCGAGGAACCACGCCAGCACGGTGTCCATGCCGGCCACCACCGCGAGCTGGTGCTCGCGCGTGCTGGTGAACACCAGGCCCGCCCACAGGACGGCGCGGGTGAGCAGCCACGGGATGCGGCCCAGGTACCAGCGGTGGGCCCGGCGGATCCGGCTGTGGTGCCGGGCGGCCATGGCGGCCTCCAGGCGCTCCTGTTCCTCGGTCAGCTCGGTGACGCGGGCCTCGGCCTCGGTGACCTGCGCCAGCGCCTCGGCGACGACCTTGTCGGCGTCGCGGCGGGCGGTGTTGAGGAGCCGCTGGGCGTCGGCCTCGGCCTTGCCCCGCTTCGAGCTGGCCTGGCGCAGCTCCTCCCCGGTGGCCTGGCGGGCCTCGTCGATGGCGGCCTGGGCGTCCTCGCGCAGCCGCTGAACGGCGGCCTGGCCGCGCTCGCGCAGGTCGGCGGCCTGGCGCGCGCCCTCCTCGCGGAGGTCCCGGGCCTCCGTCTCGGCGTCCTCGCGCAGCTGGCGGGCCTCGTCCTGGGCGTCCTCGCGGACGGTGTCGGCCTCGGCGCGGGCGGCCTCGGTGACGCGGTCGGCCGTCTCCTCGGCCTCCCGGCGCATCTCCTCGGCCTGCTCCTCGGCCGCGGTGAGGAGGTCGCGGGCGGTCTCGGCGGCCCGGGTGCGGATCGCCTCGGCCTCGGCGGCGGCCGAGGTGAGGGTCCGTTCGGCGGCCGCGGCGGCGTCGCGCTGCACGGTGGCCGCGAGCTCGCGCGCGCCGGTCAGGTCCTGCTCGGCCTGGGCGCGGTCGGCGGCCGCGGACTCCCGGGTACGCGCCAGCTGGTGGCGGGCGTCGTCGACCTGCTCCTGGACGTCGGCGAGGTCGGCGGCGGCCCGGCGCAGCGTCGCGGCGGCGCCGCGCTCGGCCTCGCCGAGCAGGTTGGCGGCCTGGTCTTCGGCGGCCTCGGTGATGCCGGCCGCCAGCAGGCGGGCCTGCTCCTCGGCGTCGGCGAGGATCCGCGCGGCGTCCTGCCCGGCCTGGGCGTGGACGGCGGCGGCGCGCTGCTCGGCGTCGGCCAGCAGCGCCGAGGCCCGCGCGGTGGCGTCCTCCAGCAGCCGGTCGGCCGCCGCGTGGGCGTCGGCGTCGGTGCGCTCGCGCTGCCTGCGGGCGGTCTTCTCGGCCTCCGTGCGGATCGTCTCGGCGTTGTGGCGGGCGGCGTCGAGGATCCATCCGCCCATCCGGTCGGCACGCTGCGTGATGGCCTCGGCCTCTGCGGCGGCGTCCGCGCGCAGCTGCTCGGCCTCGCTCGTCCACTGCTCGGCGGTCGCGAGCTGGCGGCCGGCAGTGGCGGCGGCGCGGTCCAGGACGGCGAGCGCTTGGTCCTCGGCGAGGGCTAGGACGTCGGCGGCGCGGTCGGCCGAGTCGGCCAGGACCGGGTCGGCGGCCGGGCGCGCCGCGAAGGTGGCGGGCACCGGTGCGGAGGCCTCGGCCGGGACAGCCGGGCGGGCCGCGGGCTGCTGCGCGCGGGGCTTGGCGGGGGGCTTCGGGGCGGTGCCGCGGGGGCGGCGGGTGGTGGTGCGGGCCGGGGTCATGGCCGAGGACTCCTGTCCTGAGCGGTAACGGTGTGTGGTGGCCGGGGCGGCCGGGAGAGGGTTCCGGCGCCGGTGGGCGGCGGGGGTGCGGAAACGGCCCCGACAGGCGGTGTCGGGGCCGTTTCCGGGGGGTGTACGGATCTGATCCGTGTGATCTGTTTCCGCAGGTCACGATCCGTTTGGTGATCCGTGCCGCGATCCGCGCTGATCCGTGGCTGATCCGTGTCCGGCACGGATCAGCACAGATCAGCCACGGATCGCGGCACGGATCGGCGAGACCGCTGCGCGGCTACGCTGCGTGCTTGCCAGCGAGCGTGGTGAACGCCGCTTCGATGTCTCTGAGCCGGTAGCCCGACGGGGGGTTCTTGCTGTCGAGGTCGAACCGGCGGACCGTGGACAGGTCGGTGATGCCAGCCTGCTTGAGGTCCTTGCCGATCTTCTTTACTGCCTCGCGGCGGCGGTCGGCCGGCTCCCGGTCGTCCCACTGACGCCACTCGGCGCTGATGGTGGCGAGGTGGTCCAGGACCCGGTCGGTGGGGAGGAAGTCCGGGTCGCCGTGCTTCTCAAAGGCGGCCCGGATCGCCAGCAGGACCTCCGGGGCCTCCTGCTCGTCGCCCTTCTCGGTGGGCTCCGGGTTGATGGTGACGGCTCCGGCGGCGAGCCGTTCCTGTGTACGCAGAGTGGCGGCCTGGGCGTCGAGGTGGGTGGCCTTGCGCAGGATCGGGTCCCGCAGGCCGGGGGCGATGATGTAGAAGCAGCCGGCGTCGGCGGGGTCCCAGTCGCCGGGGGAGGGGACGAGGCGGTGCGGCATCCAGCCCTCGTTGACCGCGGTGTCCGAACCGACGACCAGGGGGACGTCGGCCTTGCGGCAGGGCAGCATGATCCGGATGCCGAAGGTGTCGGCGATGGCGTCGCCGACGACGTCGCTGGTGGCGTCCTGCGACAACAGGACCACGGTGACGCGTGCCTTGCGGCCGATCCGGCTCAGCAGGATGACCTTCTGCTTCTGCTTCGGTGTCAGCTGCGGGTGCTCGTCCACGACGACGAACACCGCCGGGTCGTCGTCGGTGACCTGCCAGTTGTCGACGTCGTCGCCCATCCGCTCGGTGCGGATCCTCGCCTCGCGGATCGCCCAGTCGAGCGCCTCGTCGATCCCCTCCTCGTCGTAGGCGCGCAGCGCGGCCAGGCGGCGCAGCGGGCCGAAGCCGCGGCCGGTGGGGTCGATGTCGAGGGCGATGGCGTCGGTGCAGCTGGTGATGTAGTCGACGAGGTTGCGGACGATCTGGGACTTGCCGCCGCCGGAGACGGCGATGACCATGACGTTCTGTCCGGCCAGGGTGACCTGGGTGGGGGTGGCGTCCATGGAGGGGCCGAGGGTGGCGGGCTTGAGGATGCTGTTGGAGCGCGGCGGGTAGTGCGGGTGCGGGGGCATGGGGTCGAACGGGTCGCCGGTGAGGACGCGCAGCACGACGGAGCCGGCGGCGGCCTTCTGCGGCTGGGCCATCACGCCGCCTTCGCGGACGCCGAGCAGCACTTCGAGGTCGGCGAGTTTGGCGACCAGGCCGGAGGGCCGGCCCTTGGTGAGGTGGGCGATGGCGCGCCAGCCCCAGCGTTCCTGGGTGATGTCGGTGACCTGGCCGACGGCCAGGCCCTCGGCGAGCAGGGCGAGGTGGATGGACTCGCCGGCCTGCTGCACGCTGTGGGCCTGGCGGATCGGGTACGGGCTTCCGGTGGGCACCGGCGCCGCGGCCGCCGGGGTCTGCCCTTCGCCGGTGCCGGGAGCACCGGCGCCCTCCGGCAGGGCGAGCACGCGGGCGCCGTCGGGCAGTTCGTAGGCCAGTGTCGGTTCGGCGCGGCGCCCGGAGCGCCACCGGGTGGAGACGCCCTTGCCCCAGGCGGCCAGGACCACGACCGCGCCGCCGGCCGCGCTCTCCAGAACGAGCGCGCCCGCGCCGCCCGCCAGGTAGGCGGGCCCGTAGGCGCCGAGCAGCATGAGGGCCAGGCGGGCTCGGCGCCAGTGGGACATGCGCCGGCGGTGGTCGCGGATCTCGCCCGGGGTGACGGGGGCGTGTCCGGTGTAGAGGCGGGCCATCACCGCGGCCGCCTGCTGCTCCCACTGGGCGGCGGTGGTGCGGGCGGCGAGCTCGGCGCGTTTGGCGGCGTTGTGGGCGGCGGGGGTGATGCCCTGCGCCTGGGCGGCGATGCCGGACTTCTTGGCGGCCCTGGTCTGCTCCTTGGCGCGGCCGGCCAGGGCGGTGTGCTCCGTCTTCTGGGCACTCTGCCAGGCGCGGTGGCGGGCGTTGAGGATGTGCAGGGCGACGGCTTGGTCGCTCAGGTGGTTCTCGGTGACGAACAGCCAGGCGCCGCGCTCGGCGGCCAGGACCTTCAGGCCAGCCTGGAGGTGCTGGCGCTGGCGCTGCCACCACGGGTCCGGGTCGGCCGGGCGCGGGCCCGGGTCGTTGTCGTCGAGAAGTTCGCCGTCGAGGATCTCGTCCTCGGCCGGCTCGGCGTTCTGCAGGTCGATGCTCACGGGCGGGTCCCCCTCCGGGCGGGTGGCGGGTAGCGGGTTCAGCGGGTGGAGACGATGTTGTTCAGGGCGTTCAGGAGGGCGTCCCCGCCGGCCGACAGACCCTGGTGGGTGTAGTAGGTGATCAGCGGGACGGCGCTGAGCGCGGTGCCGTTGACGAGGCCCAGGGTCATCCAGCGGCGGTTGATGTCGCGGATCGACTTCCAGATGGCCGCGACGGCGACGGCGCCGATGAACAGCAGCAGCGCGCCGCCGCCGGTGACCGGCACGGCCTCCGCGCCGTGGAACTGGCTGGTGGAGGAGGCGCCGGTGCCGGCCCACAGGCTGAGCTGGCCGCCCCAGGAGCCGGCCTTGTAGCCGAGCCAGCCGATGCCGCCGAGGATGCCGCCGGCGCACAGGCCGCAGACGGTGCCCATGCCGGTGCCGATGCCGAACGGGACCAGGTCGGCGGGCTGGCGGGTGCCGGCGACGATCTTGGACAGGCCGGGCAGGCCGTAGGTCTTGACGAGCTTCCAGCCGGTCAGGCCGAAGATGGTGGCGTAGGAGCCGAGGGTGATGTCCATGGTCAGTTTCCTCCGGTGATGGCGGTGGTGAGCCAGGTCAGGGCCTGGGAGACGGCGGGCAGCGAGCAGCAGCCCGCGAGGACGGCCGTCCACACCGCGACGCGGCGCAGCATGGAGACCTTGGTGAGCTTGGTGCCGGCCAGCGGCAGGGCGATGGCGGCGAGTTCGGCGGCGGCCGCGGCGGGGACGGGGGTGTGGAGGGCGGCGGTGGCGTAGTAGGCGGCGGCCGCGGCGGCGAGGGAGCGCAGGGCGGGCTTGCCGCCCCACAGGGCGGCGACGGCCGCGGCCGCGTCGACGCCGTAGTTGCCGGTCAGGTCGGGCAGGTGCTGGGCGAGGAGCCAGGCGGGGGCGGCGGCCAGCGCGGCGGCGGTGGCGTTGGCCTGGAGCTGGAGCCAGGAGAGGTCCCAGAACGGCTCGGGCGGGGTGACGATCATGACGGGCAGCGGCTGCGGGGCGACCAGCTCGACCGGCACCGGGCCGGTGGGGTTGGCGCCGCAGCCGCCGCAGCCCGGCAGGCTGCCGGGCCGGCACGGGTTGCACGGCGGCGCGGACGGCGTGGTGCCGAACACCGGCGACGGGGCCACGTAGGGCGAGGCGACGTACGTCGGGACGGCGTGCGTCGGCGCGGTGGCGGCGTAGGTCGCGGCCGTCGGCGCCCCAGCGGGGGCGCCGATGGTCTGGGCGCCGACGGTGGGCGGCTGGTCCGGGTACGGCGGGACCGGCGGGGTGAACACCCGCGGCGTCTCCCACCAGTACGGCGCGCGGTCGGCCTCCCCCGCGGTGTGCGGCGCGGCCGGCGGCGGGTAGCCGCCGTGCGAGTCGGTGCGGGCGGCGGGCACGGCCGCGGGCCCGAGGTGGGGGCCGGGCCACGCGGAGGGGCCCTCGTACCAGTGGATGGCGTCCACGGTCGGCGGGGGCTGGGGCGCGGGCCGGGGCTCGGGGTCGAGGACCTCGCCCTCGATGATCTCGGCGTCCACGATGAGGTCGGCGCGGTGCGGAGTGGTCATCGCGGCCTGCCCTCGGGCGGCGGCGTGCCGGTGGTGGGAATGGGCATGGGGAACTCCTGCGGAAGAAGGAGAGAAAGGCGGGGACGGACAAAGTGGCCGTCAGGCGGCCCCGGGGGCGTGCCTACTGGCCGAGGAGCGGGCGAAGCACCGGGGTGAGCACGTTGCCGACGACGGTCAGCGCGGCGCCGACGACGGCCAGGCCGAGCGGGGTGGCCAGCCGTGCGTACGCCTCGTGGCCGGCCGGACTGGTCTCTCGGGACACCGCCCGCCAGGAGACGGCGGAGACGGTGAGCAGGTAGACGGCGGCCGGGATGGCGAGGCCCGCCGGCACCGGCACGGTGTCGGCCAGGTACGGCGACCACCAGGCGGCGGTCAGGGCGAGCGTGCCGAGCCCCGGGAGGTTGCGCATCAGGCGAACGCCCCGGCGGGCGACGGCGGTGCCGGTGGCCAGACGCAGCGCGCAGGCCAGGTAAGGGACGGAGAGGGCGCCGAGCAGCGCTCCCACCGGGATGGGAAGGGTGAGCAGCAGGTCCATCAGAGGGTCTCCTGACCGGTCGGCGGACAGCACCCCGTCCCGCCCCGGACGGACCGAACCGGGGCGGAGCGGAGGAGGTTGGTGGTGGGTCAGGCCTGCGGGCCGTGCGGGAGGCGGTAGTCGACCGAGCGGCCGTCGGCGAGCATCTCCAGCAGGTGGGCCAGGCTGCGCACCTGCTCCGGCAACCGGGTGCCGCTGTGGAGCAGGACGGTCCGCGCGTCGCCGCTGTCCCGGGCGGAGCGGCGGGTTTGGAGCGTGGTGTGGCCGGGGTGGTGGTGCAGCCAGTACCCGGCGCCGAGGTAGTGGACGGCGGTGCCGTCGAGGTAGCCGGTCCACCGCTCGGCCATGGCCAGGCCGAGGGCGTTCGTGGGGTCGAGGTGCTGCTCGGCGTGGTCGGCGGCGCGGATCTCGGCCTCCTCCCGCACGCCGGTGTCGACGTGGCGCAGGACCGCGGCCAGGTCGCCGGCGAAGGGCGGCGGCGGGGGCGTCCAGTCGGCGTTCTGCTCGGCGAGGACCAAGCTGGCCGCCGCCAGCTCGTACTCGGTGGCGTCCAGGCGGCGCCGGGTCTCGGCCAGGGTGGTGGTGCGGATCAGACGGAACAACAGGGGTCCTCCCGGTGAGGGTGTGGCGGTCGGTTGCGGCTGTCGGTCCACCGGGCGGCCCGTCCTGCCCCGGCCGGTGGAACTGGCCGGGGCAGGACGGAGCGCGGCGGTCGGCCGGGACAGGCCGTTGGAGAGGGTCAGGCCTGCGGGCGCGTCACCGCTCGCTGTCGGCGGTGCCGCTCTCGACGGCGCTGTAGGAGGGCGCGCTGCCGTCGCTGTTGCGGCGCAGGTCGTTGTACTGCGGGCCCGGGCCGATGTTGATCGGCCCGCTCGCGGTGCCGATCTGCACGATCGGCCCGGTCACCGTCGAACCGCTGACCTGGTTGTCGGTCTCGTGCTGCGCCATGTTCTGCCTCCTTGTTGGGGCCGGGACGGTCCCGGCCGGTCAGGTGCTGGTGTGTGGTGCGGGACGGTCGGTGCGTCAGCGGCGGAGCCAGCCGGTACGGTCGGCGTTGCCGCCGTCGGCCTGCTGGACCGCCTCGACGTAGTCGATGACCTCCTGGCCGCGGGCGTCGCGGCCCCGGGTGGTCAGCGCGGCGGCCAGCGTGCCGGTGCGGAACGTCCGGGCGGCCTCCTGGTCGCCGGAGGCGACGGCCTGCTTGATGTCCTTGGTGAGCCGGCGGTGGCCGACGACCTCGATGACGGTGTCGCGCAGGCGCTTCAACATGCGGTGCTCCTTCTGCGGGCTGGCGGGCGGTGCGTCGGGCACCGTCGAACACCGCCGCGCCCACGCCCGCGCCCGTTGTCCGGGGCGGAGCGGGACGTGGCGGCGAACCACGGCAACCGGTGCGGTCAGGCCGCGGAAGCGAGGCGCCGCAGCGCCGCGACCGTCTCCGGGTGCGCGGCCTCGTCCAGGACGTGGCGCAGCTCCAGGAACGGGCCGCCGGCGGCCGGGCGGGCCAGGACCGCATCCGCCCAGAGGGCGACCTCGTCGGCGCCGGCGTGTTCGCCGGGCGGCCGCGGGGGCGGCGGGGTGACGGCGGGCTGGGGCTGGTCAGGCATCGGGGTCGGTCCTCTCGGTCTCGGTCGGGGTGAGGAGGTGGGTGGCGGCCTCGGCGACCAGCACCAGGAAGCTGGTGACGGCGGAGACGACGAAGAAGCTGAAGAAGACCTGGTCCAGGTCCACGGGTGACCTCCCGGTCGGAATCGGGAACGGAGGTACGGCGGGCGCCGGACCGGTTGGGCTGGCCAAGGCGCAGTGGATGAGGCGGGGCCCGAGGCGGGCGACGGGGTGGAGCTGGCCGCGCGGCCGGGACGGCGGCCTAGTCGGCGAGCTGGCCGTTGCCGTAGCGGCGGGTGCCGTCGGCGCAGCGCACGACGTAGCGGGCGTCGGCGCGGCGGGTGGCGGAGAACGGGGACCACCGCTCGACCGCGTCCCGGACGTCGCGGCCCCAGGCGTCCATCGGGTCGTCGCCGAAGGCCGCGAGTTCGGCCTCGCTGTAGACCTCCAGGGCGAGCTCGCGGGCCCGGTCGCGGTGGTCGGCCCGCTTGTCGATCCGGACGCGGGTGGCGGCTGCGGCCTCGATGGCGGCGTCGGTGGCGGCCTCGTTGGCGATCTCCGCCTCCATCTCCGCGAAGTCGCAGCCGGGCTCGGTGGGCTCGACCAGCTCAGCGGGGGCGGTGCGCACGATCGCGTCGGCGCCCTGCGCCACCAGGCGTCGGCGGGTCTCGGTGCCGTCGCTCTCGTTGGCCAGCCAGATTCCGGGGTCGGTGCCGGTCAGGGCAGCGACCGAGGCGGCGAAGCACACATCGGCCTCGGCCTCGCGCTCGGCGCCGAAGGTGAGGTACTCCGGGTACTCCGGGGTCCAGGCGTCGGCGACCGGGGCGGTGCAGCGGGCGATGCGGGCGGCCTGACGGCGGCCGGTCAGCGTGCGGGACATGCGGGTGCCTCCTGGATCGGGCGGGGCAAGGGGAGAAGCGGTTGGTGGTGGGCCCGGTGGGGCCCGCCGCACCACTCCCGGCACCCGTCCCGGCATGGGCATGCCAGGACGGTTCCGGTGGCAGGCGGCGGGAAGCCGTGCTGCGGGAGAGAGGAGAAGGGAGAACCGGGGCGGCTACTTGCCGGAGCCGGTCTTCTTCCCCTCGTTGATGCGCTTCTGGGCTTCCTGAGCCCGGCGCAGCGCCTCGTCGGCCTGGTTGGAGAGGATCACCGGTCCTCCTTCTTCTTGGAGGTGACCGGCGGGGTCTCGGCCGGTTTGGTGCCCTGGCCGTTGCTGCCGCCGTAGGCGCGGAAGAGGTGCGCGGTGATCACTGGGCGCCCCCGTCCTCGGTGTACGGGCCGCCGAAGTTCTGCCGAACGTGCTGGCCGCCCTGCTGGTACGGGTCGGGGGTGGCCAGTCGGCGGCCGGTCCGGTCGGTGGCCGCCGGCGGGACCGGGGCCTGGGCCTCGCGGTGGTGGCGCCGGGCGGTCTCCTCGTCGTACGGGGCGTGCCAGCCGGTGCTCGACATCCCGCTGGTGCGGGTCACGGTGCCGGAGCCGGAGGAGTTGCTGGAGTTGTCGCGGACGGGACGGGCGGCGGGCTCGGCGATGCCGAAGAAGGAACGGATGAGCCCCATCACCGACCCCCCGCCTTGCGGGCGCGGTCGGCGGCGGCCGCGTCCTGACAGACCTCGCGGATCTGGTCCGGGGTCCGGGCCTGGTGGATCGCGGCGTGGAACTGCTGGGCGCGCTCGGCGACCTGCCGGGCCTGCTCGGACGTCTGCGCCATGATCAGCACCCCGCCATCTGAAGGCCGGCGGCGCGGGTGGCGAGGGCGTGGTCGACGAACCACGCGAGGTGGTCCCAGGTCGTGCGGGCCGCGGTCGCGGCGTGGCGGCTGGCGAGATCCCAGACCCGGGCGACCAGCTCGGAGATGGCGCCCTCGCCGGCGGCCGGGTCGACGACCGCGAGGTCCCGGGTGACGAGGGCCAGCACCTGGCCCTCGAACTGCGACTGAAGCGCAGCAACGGGGTCGGATTCGATCCGCGCCCCAAGGCGCGGCATGATGTAACGCACGGTGGTTCCTCCCTGGTCAGATCAGGTCGATAGAGCCGCCGAGAGGTCCCCGCGTTGGCCGTAGGAAGCCGCGGGGACCTCACCCCTTTCTGGGACCACTCCGCGTGGCCGTAGGAAGCCGCGGAGGTCGCCCTCCTGCGTTGGCCGTAGGAAGCCGCAGGCTGTGGGGCGGGCGTAATGCATCGTCACTTCCCGGCCCGGAGACCGCTGGTGGCGACAGGAAGACAATGACACTCATGTCCCGGGACTGTCAACAGTCCCGGGACAAATGTCCCGGGACTGCGGTTGCTGTAGTCCCGGGACTGTGGGAGAGTGGCACCCAGAGAGGAGGCATCTAGTGGCATCCAGAACACCGAAGTGGCGCGAGATCGCCGAAACGTTCGCGCAGAAGATCCGGGACCGGGAGTACCTTCCCGGAGATCAGCTTCCGCAGATCCGTGAGCTCGTCAGCCAGGGGCTTGGCTCGAAGACAACGATCATGGCCGCCTATCGCTCCTTGGAGACCGAGGGCTTGGTCGTGACCGCGCGCGGCCACGGCACACGAGTGCGAAGGCAGTACCCGCGTCAGGTCAGGCGTCATCAGACGCGCTACGGGTGGGAGAAGGCCCTCGCCCTAAAGCCAGAGGTTGAGCGACGTGGAAACGGGGTCGTTGAACAGGACACCGGCTTGGCCCATGAGCAGGTTGAATGCCACGCCGAGTTCAACACCGTGCCAGCAGACGACCGGCTTGCACAGCGCTTCGGTGTTCCGCCGGGAACATTGATGCTCCACCGACAGTACTGGCACAGCGTGCCGGGCGATCCGATCGCTCTGTCGTTGATCGACTCGTACCTCGTCCACGAGGTCGCGTCCAGGAACCCGGATCTCCTGGACAGCTCACTTGAGCCCTGGCCTGGCGGAACCCATCACCAGCTGAGCACCATCGGCATTGAGATCGACCAGATTCAGGACGACATCAGCACTCGCCTGGCGACGCTGCACGAGTCCCAGCATCTCGGCATCCCGAATGGCAGCCCGGTCATTCTCCTGGACAAGACGTCGGTCTCCACTGACGCGGAGGTCGTGGAGTTTTCCCACGTCGTCCTTCCCGGCGAGCGGACCGAGATCTCGTACACGGTCCCCCTCGAAAGGTGGCCAGGCCGATGACGCGCATCATGTCGATCGTCACGCCCGTCCACGCCGCCGCGATTCCTTTCCTCCCGCAGGCATACGAGTCACTCGTAGCCCAAGCCCTACCCGACGGGTGGGACTGGGAATGGCTGATCCAGGTTGATGGAGGCGACGGCACCGAAGTACTCGCCGACATCACCTCCGACCGCCGGGTGAAACCAAGCGGGTCACGGAAGGGCGGCCCTGGCGTTGCCAGGACAATGGCCTGGGGCCGCAGTCATGGGGAGCTCGTCAAAGTCCTCGATGCCGACGACGTTCTGCCTCCCGGCGCCCTCGCCCGCGACATCGAAGTACTGCAGGCGCATCCCGATGTCGGATGGACCGTGTCCCGGGTACTTGACCTGATGCCGAACGGGTCACTGGTGCACTACACACTCGGTGACCCCGAGGCGGGCCGAATGCCACGTGGCGAGCTCTACAACTACTGGGCGACCACCAACAGGCCCCAGGTACACCCGGCCACCCTGTGTGTTCGGCAGCACCTACTAGCCCTCGCCGGCGGATGGATGGCTCTGCCCGCTTCCGAGGACACTGCGCTGCTCATCGCCCTGGACGTACTCTCCGACGGGTACTTCATCCCCGAAACTGGGCTGCACTATCGCAAACACGACGGCCAGACGACCGCCCACTCTGACCACCGGGGAGGCCCCGAGTGGGAGGCTCGGATGGGAGCAATCCGCAAGCACGCTGAAGCCCTAAGGCACCAACCCCTACTCCTGGACACGCCCAACAGTGGTTGACATGAGAACCCCGGGCTCACAGGGCTAGGCTCAGTCTGGTGCTTGCCTGGCGGGCACCAGAAGTCCAGAAACAGCAAAAGCGGCCCAAGATTGGCGTCTGTGGGGCCGCTCAGCTGTCTATGTATGCCGCCTCCGACGGTACCAGGGGTCCCCCGGCTCAGGCGAGAGACACCCGTCTCTCGCCTGTTCGGGCTACTCCTGGAATCCGGCCGGCGGCGGCGCCCCTTAGAGAGGTAGCGCCCCCCGTTGCGCCCCACCGTCACCCCGCGGCGGAGCCGTATCTCCCCGGCCCGCCCCGCCTACTACCGCCAGCCGCTTGGCCGCCCGGCCACCCACTGGCTCCCTCCCGCTCCGGGCGACCTCTGTCCACAGGCCAATCGTGTGATCACTGGCTTCGTGATCAACATCCGCTCACCGAAGTGTGGCCCGCGCCACACGATTCAGGGCCACACCGTGCCCGAGCTTCCGGCCTCTAAAGGCATGACCCTGCACGCCCCCGCCCAGATCGGTCCCTCCCAGCGTCCGACCATCCAGGCCGGGCTGGTCCTGGTGCCCGCCGCGGAACCGGAGGTGGCCCGATGAACGGGTTGCACGACGACGACACCATGCGGGTCGTCCCGGGCAACGAGCCGGTCACCGAGGTCACCGTGCACATGCACATGGTCTACGGCGCCGGCCTGCCCGATCCGCTGGACACACTCGTACTGCTCCACCTGATGTTCATGGTGGCGGGCGGCGAGAAGCCCACCCAGTCCGCCGTCCTCGCCGCGCTGCGCGCCGAGGGCATCCAGAACATCAACGGCAAGGGCGTCGGGCTGGTCGGCCGCGCGTCGGTGCAGGGGTCGTTCCGCAACCTGATCGCGGCCGGCTTCCTGCGGCGGGTCGGCCAATCCAACGGCGCCAAGGGCCAGTTCGGCGCGGCCGGGTACGAGCTATACCGGCGCCCCGCGTACAACCCGGACTGGATGCCGTCGGCGCCGCTGAGCGCTGACGACGCCTCTGCATCACCGCAGGTCACACCGCAGATCGTGACAGCGCCCACGGTTGCGGGCCGGAAGGGTCGGAAGCACGTTTCCGCAGGTCAGACCGTGGGTCCTGTCACCGCCCACGGTGACACCGCAGGCGGTGTCAGCGCCCACGGTGGGAAGCACGTTTCCGCAGGTCAGACCGTGGGTTCTGACAGCGCCCACGGTAGCGTTTCCCCCCCACACCCCCCGGTGGTAGGAACTACCCCCCCTAACCCCCGTGCCACAACGGTCCCGTCCGCCTCGGCTGACGCCGGGGCGGGGAGGGGGAGGGGGACTCGCTCCGCGAGGAACGGCAACCCCGCGTCCATGCCGGAGGAGCTTCAGGCGATCGTCCGGTTCCTGATGGAGCTGCCCGCGCCGTTCGCGTGCGGGCTGCGGGACGCGAAGAACTTCGCGCCCCGGCTGCTGGCGGCGATGCCGCTGCTGGGCTACACCGAGCCGGACGACGTCCTGGTCTACGACCTGACCCACCGCACGGCCGGTGGCCTCAAAGACCCTTCCTCCGCCATCGGCGCCCGGATCGACAAGCTGCGGGCCCGGCACGTCGTCCTGCGCGACCGCAACGCCCCGAGCGTGGCCCATCCCCGGACCGCGCCGGATGACGTTCCCCCGGCGCGGGCGCAGCACTGCGGTGACCTGGACTGCGACCCGATCACCCGCACCCGGGGTGTCCGGGACGAGGCGGGGATCCTGCGCGTCCAGCAGTGCCCGCAGTGTCAGCAGCTCGGCTGACCCCGTAACGAAGCGGGCGGCTGGACCCGGCATGGTCCAGCCGCCCTGCGGAACCGCCCACTTCACACAGGAGTTCCACCCATGAGCATTGCAGACGACCCGATCGACATCGATGACGACTTTGACGAGCCGGAGCCGTACGACACCGGCCTGCCGGTGCCGGCCGCTCGCCAGGCGCTGGAGCGGGAGCAGCCCAACGACATCGAGGCCGAGCAGGCCGTGCTGGGCGCGATGATGCTGTCGCGTCCGGCGATCGACGCGGTGATCGGCACGCTGCGCGGGCCCGGTGACTTCTACCGCCCGGCGCACGAGGTGATCTACAACGCGATCCGGGACCTGCACGACCGCACCGGCGCGAAGGTCGACATCGACCCGATCCTGGTCGGCGGCGAGCTGACCTCCCGGGGCGAGCTGGCCAAGGTCGGCGGCCCCGGCTACCTGCACACCTGCGTCAACGCGGTGCCGACGGCGGCCAACGCCGAGCACTACGCCGAGACGGTGCGCGACCTGGCGGCCTTCCGGCAGGTCATTGAGACCGGCACCCGGATGGCGGCCCGCGGCTACGCCGCGCTCGGCGAGGCTCCCGAGGTCGTCCAGGCCGCGATGGCCGAGCTCCAGCAGCTGGTCGCCGGGACCGCCGTCGCGGAGCAGAAGCTGTCGGTGGCCGACCGGTGGCAGGAGTTCATCGACTCCCAGGAGGCCGGCGTCGACCCGCGCGCCCTGGACACGCCCTGGCCCGACATCAGCGAGGTCGTCTCGTTGCGCCCCGGCCAGCTGGTGATGATCGGGGCTGCGACCGCCGGCGGCAAGTCGCTGTTCGGGATGAACCTGGCCGCGCACGTCGCCCTGCACCGCAACCGGCCGGTGCTGGTGGCGAGCATGGAGATGATGGGCGACGAGCTGATGGCCCGCCTGACCTCCGCCGAGTCCGGGGTGTTCCTGGACCGCCTGGTCAAGCACAAGCTGGACGACGACGACTGGCAGCGCATCGCCCGGGTGTCCGACCGGATGCGCAACGCGCACAACTTCATCCTGGACGACGCGCCCGGTCAGACCCTGTCCAAGCTGCGGGCGAAGCTGCGGTGGATGGCCTCCCAGGGCCACCCGCCAGCCATGCTGGTGGCCGACTACCTCCAGCTGATGACCCCGGAGAACGGCAAGGCCAACGACACCCGCGCCAAGGAGATCGGCGACATCAGCCGCGGCTTGAAGAACATCGCGGTGGAGTTCGAGATCCCGGTGGTCGCCCTGGCCCAGTTCAACCGCGGCGCCGTCGGCCGCCGCCCGCTGGTGTCCGACTTCAAGGAGTCCAGCTCGATCGAGCAGGACTCCAACGTGATCATCCTGCTGCACCGCGAGCTCGCCGAGGACGGCACCGACACCGGACCGACCGCCGGGACGGTGGAAGCGATCATCGCCAAGAACCGCAACGGGCCGAACGGCCGGGTCGTCCAGCTGTCCTTCCAGGGCCACATGGCCCGCCTGGCCTCCATGGCTCACGGCTGAACAGCCCCGAGAACGACCCTGGAGGCCTCTGTGGCGGCCTTAACCCGCCCCCGGGCTCCGTCGCCCCGTTCGAATCCGAGATTGCCCCGCAGAAGACGATCTACGGGCTCCGCCTGGCCCTGATCCGACAAAATCAGGAGACAGGCCTTAGACCCGTCTCGTCCGGTCGGCCGCAGAGCTGACCGGACGGACGCCCGTTCACCCTCTCGCCGAAGGACCATGCCTTGAACGACACCGGCACCGTGCCGCCCCAGCTCAAGCCCCAGCCCTTCAACACGGCCTGGCCCGAGATCAACGAGCTGCTCACCCTCAAAGCCGGACAGGTGGTCGTGGTCGCTGGCCCCGCAACCACCGGCAAGTCGTTCTTCACCCATACCATCGCCGCCCGCGCCGCACTCATCTTCGGCCGTGGCGCTGGGATCATCAGCGCGGAGAACGACAGCCACTTCGTCCACCAGCGGTTGATCGCGGCGGAGTGCCTGATCCCGATCCGCGCGCTTTCCGGCGCAGGCTCGACTGACCATCACTTCGACCTGCTCAAAGCGGCGTACAACCACATCGCCGGAGCGCGAATCCTCACCGCCGGCGACGACTCGGTGCGGCCCGCCAAGTTGCGCGCCATGCTCAAGCGCATGGCCTCCGAGGGCTGGACCCCGGGCGTCGCCGTCCTCGACTACTACTCCGCCCTCGCCGACGGCATCCACCGCGACGTCTCGGAGGAGGCACTGGCTGCTGTCGCCGCCCAGTTGCCCGCGATCGCGGAGGAGCACGGCATCACACTCCTCCTGGCCACCCACCTCCAGCACCCGTTCGAGGACGAGAACCCGAAGCCCGAGAACATCCCGGCCGGCGCCTGGAGGATTGCGGACACCGTCCTCATGCTGCGCAACAACGGCGCAGCCCCGCGCCGCCGCATCACCGTGACCGTCGAGAAGTCCGCCGACGGGCACACCGGAAAGTCCTGCGACCTGCACTTCGACGGCTGGTACGGCCGCTTCTCCAGCACGGCCCTCGAAGGCGGACCCGGGCTCTGACTCCGTCGGCCGCCGACCCGCCCTCGCGCGCGCAGCCACCCGTCACCTGGCCTACGGCCGTCCGGGAGGGCGCAGCCGACGGTTCTGGAGTTCTGGTTCTAGATATTGGGCGTCGTGGGTGACGCCAGGGGTGGCGTCACCCACGACGCCACCCCCTCGGTCGGCAGGGTGCCGTCGCCGAGCCGGCCGAGCCCGTCACCAGGGTCCTGACCAGTCGTTATACGTGGGCCGCATGGTCTATTCGGAGGGTGCATATGGGGGTGTCGGCGACGGAGAACCTGCTGCGGGCCACGGTGGCGGCACTGCTGCGCGCCACGGGCGAGTCGCAGGAAGACCTGGCCCGCGGGCTGGGGTTCAGCCAGGCGCAGGTCAGCCGCAAGCTGTCCGGCGGCAGCGCGTGGGCGGTGGCCGACCTCGACCGGCTCTCGACGCACTACGGCATTGCCGTGGTCGATCTCGTGGTCGGCCCCACCCATGCGCTGAAGCTGCTGCCGGTGTCGCGCCGTGCCGCCGTTGTCGGCGGAACCCAGACGGTGATCACGATCTAGCGGCTCGGCCCGGTCGACCGGGCCGAGCGCGTCGCGCGAAGCCACCTGTAGATGCCTTCGGCGTCCGGGAGGCTCGCGCACTTCTCTTACTACTTCTATTCATGGTGTCCGCGTGGTGGGTAGACCCCCGTCCGCGTGGTGGGTAGACCCCCCGTCCGTGGTGCACAGACCCCCTGCTGTCAGCGGCGCGTTTTTGTGACGGAGCACCGCAGTTTGCGAGTGATCGTTTAGAACCCGCTGGTCAGGGCCGGGGCGGTGCACCGCACATTGCGAGGTTGGAGCACGACACCTTGCGAGCGCTGACTGCGAAACGGCCCGCATCGGCGACAAAACCCCAGGTCAGGCGAAGGATCCTGGCCGCTCGCAAACCACCGTGCACCATTCGCAAACTGCGGTGCTCCGTCACAGTTTTCGGCATGCCCCGAACCGGTGATGTTCGTTTGAAATGTGCGATCCGCAAGTTACTTTCACGCTAGAGTGTGTGCTGGAGGTGAGGTGTCGATGAGTGAGGACCTGTTCGCGTCGATCGACGCGCTGCTGGCGCGGCCGAAGCCGGTGGATGACCTGCCAGTGCCCGCGGAGCGGGAGCGGCTGCGCAAGGCCGGCGAGTACACCCAGGAGGAGCTGGCGGCGGCGCTGAAGACCCGTCGGGAGACGATCGTGCGGTGGGAGGCCGGGACGACCGAGCCGCGCCCGCCGAAGCGCGAGGTGTACATCAGGTTCCTGGCGACGCTGGCGCTGCAGCACGGCACGGTCGAGCCCAGCGAGTGGCTGCGCCGGGCGCAGGCCGCCGGCCTTGTGCGGTCCGTCGATCAGCCGCCCGCCGTCCCGGCCCCGGATGCTCCGGCGGCGGCCGTCGTGGCCGCGCCCGCGGTGGTCCCGGCGCCGGCTCCGGTCGCTCCCGCTGGTGCCGAGCCTGTCTCGGCGGCGTTCGGTGGCGGGGACCAGGCGGTGGTGGAGCTGGATCGGACGGCGGGCGGGGAACTGGTCGCCGGTCCGTCGGCGCCGTGTGTGCGGTGCGGGCGGCTGACGCCGTATCGCGCGCAGGGCCGGCCGATGCATGTGGGCGGCTGGTGCACTCCCGACACCGGCGTCGCCGGACTCCTCCAGGCCGCCCCGGCCGCCGCGGCCGCGTTCGTCGAGGCCGTCACCGCCGAGCGCACCGTGCCCGCTCCCGCGGCTGCTCCGACCGCCCCCACGCCGGCGAACACGCCGCGCCCGGCCTCCTCAGCGCGGGCTCCGAAGGCCCCGGCGCGCAAGACCCCGGCGAAGAAGGCCGCCAAGGCCGAGGGGCCGTCGGACTGGGAGACGGCCGCGGCCGCGCGCTTCCCGGCCGGCCCGCTCGCGGTGCTGGACGTTGCCCCGTCCGGCAAGGCCCTGGTGGCCTACCTCGCCGACGGCACCCAGGCGCCGACCGCGCCGGCCGGGCGCACGCTCGCCGACGTCGTCGAGTGGACGCTGGAGGCACGCCTGGGCTCGCCGCGGCTGCACCGGCACGGCAAGGACGGCGACGCCCTGGTCGTCGTCTCCGACGCCGCGCTCGCCGAGCTCGGCCTGCCGCCGATGGGCCGGGACGAGAAGAAGGAGTTTGTCCAGCGCCTGGGCGCGCTGCCGAAGACCCACAAAGCCGTCAAGGCGCTGGAGAGGGCCGGCTGGCTGCTCACCCGGCGCGGCCTCGGCCCGTGGGCCAGGGTCTACCGCACCCCCGAGGACGGCAAGCGCGTCTGCGTGCAGCTGTGCATCCCCGCCTGGGGCGCGCTCGCGTCCGGCGGCTGGACCATCCCCGACGGCCTGGATGCCCCCGGCCTGGCCCGCCTCCTCGGCACCTACGCCACCCGGGTCCTCACCCCGCGCGGCTCCACCGCCGTCTCCGGCCTCGAACTCGTCACCGCGCTGCGCCCGCCCACCCGCGCGGTGCGCACCGACACGGGCTGGATGTCGGGTGCGGTGGAGGGCTCCCGCCCGAAGGACGCGTTCGACCCGGCGCCGCCGGAGGTCCCGGACGTCCACCCCCTCGCCCAGGACCGCGAGCCGGGCGCCGAGCTGGTGACCGAGGCCTGGGACTGGCACCGCGACCTGACCGACACGGAGAAGGCGGCGCCGTTCGCGGTGGGCCTCGATGTGAACATGGCCTTCCTCGCGGCCGCCGGCCGTCTGTCGCTGCCGTTGTCCGGGCCGGTCCACGAGCTCAACCCCGCCTTCGACAAGACGATCCCGGGCTCCTGGCTGGTCGACCTCTCCCACGTCGACACCGACCCGCTGCTGCCCTCGCCGTTCTCCGCGGACGGCTCCCGGCCGACCGGGCCGGCCTGGTACTCCACGGTGAAGGTGGCGTACGCCGTGGAGCTCGGCGCGACCGTGCGGCCGCTGGAGGGGTGGCTGCGCCACGAGCACGGCCCGTACCTGGACCCGTGGCACAAGCGGCTGCGGGCCGCGTACCTGGAGACGATGGCTGCGCTCGGCGTCCCGGGCGACCTCGCCGACACCGACCCGCTCGCGTTCCTGGACGCCATGGCGAACCTCAAGGCGACCGGCGACCCGGCGGAGCTGGCGGTGCTCACCGCGATCAAGCAGACCGCCAAGGGCACCGTGGGGAAGTTCAGGGAGCGCCCGCGCGGGCACGGCTACAAGCCCGGCGAGCGCTGGGCCGCACTGGAGCGCCCGACCTGGGACCCGCTGATGCGCGCCCTGGTCATCGACACCGCCACCGTCAACCTCCACCGCAAGCTGCGCAAGATGGCCGCCGACACCGGCCTGCGCTGCTTCGCCGTCCTGTCCGACTGCGCGGTCTTCGCCGCCCCAGGGCCGGGCGCCCTGGACATCCTCACCAAGCCGGACGGCACCCTCACCACCTCGCTGCGCCTCGGGGTCTCGCCCGGGATGGTGAAGTTCGAGGGCTCCCGGCCGATGCCGGAGATCGCCGAACTCATCGCCGACCAGGCGAACCCGGCCCGGCACATCAAGACTGGCGGCGTCGTCTCCGCCGACGAGTAGTCCCCCTGCGGCCCGTTGGCACCCGCCCGGCGGGCCGCCCACTCCACCACACGAACACGAGCCGCCCCGGCCGGGGCGGAGGGAAGGACCGATGCCCCGTGGGGGAGATCGACGAGGGCCTGGAGCGCGCCGAGCGCACCCGCCCCATCCCGGCGCACCTCAACACCAGGGTGAAGTTCCTGTGGGAGAAGGTCGCCAAGGAGGACACCACCGCCCTCGCCCAGGCCGCCGGCGTCTCGGTGCGCACCGCGCAGCGCTGGGTGCACGCCCTCAAGGCCGTCGCCGAGGGCGAGCTGAAGGGCGACATCCCGATGGCCAAGGCGAACGCGGCCAAGGTCGAGCGCGCGGTGCGGGCGGCCTGGCAGCCGCGGGTGAAGCAGCGCGTGCGCCGCGATGCGGAGAAGAACGGCTTCATGCTCCACATCCAGGCGACCTTCGGCTACAGCGCGGCGGCCGCCTCCACCGACGACCCCCGCCAGCGCGCGATCACGCAGAAGATGCCCGGCGAGGTCGCCCAGGCCCTCTACGCGGCCCGGGACGCCGGAGCCACCCAGGCCGAACAGGAGCAGATCCTGGCCGACGCCCTCGGCGAGCACTACTTCCGCCAGGGCGGCCGCGCCCGGCGCCTGGACGTCGACCTGAACGACATCGCCTGGATGGACGTCGAGCTGTAGTCCCGACAGACCACCGACTGACCCTCGAACCCCTCCGCGACACCTCCGTGTCGCCGGAAAAACGATTTCTCGGCCGCCGAAAACGCGGCCGGGAAATCCATTTAGGTCACGCGAACCTGAATGAGTTGACTAAAACCGAAAAGAGGCCAAGGGCCCGCATCCCGTCACCGGGAGGCGGGCCCTTCTTCATGCCCGCAGCGAAGGAGACCCGCGTTGCCGACGCTCCACTACGCCCCCGCCGCCGCCCGCACCCTGACCCGCCTGGAACGCGGCCGCCGCGCCGACCCCGCCCGGCTGCGCCGGGTCCGCCACGCCCTGGAGCGCCTGGCCGCCGACCCCCGCCACCCCGGCCTCTGCTCCCACCCATACCCCGGCCTGCCCGGCCACGGCGGGCGCCGAGCGTGGACGTCGTACGTCGACCAGGGCGCCGGCGCCTGGCGGCTGTGGTGGAGCTGGGAGCCGGCCGCCAGCGACCACGGCCAGGAGCACGCGGTGCTCACCGTGCTGGCGATCGGCCCGCACCTGTAGGAGCTGCGGTCGGCGGGGCCGGAAGACAGCCGGCTCTGTCCACAGGCAACCCGCCTGAAGCTGATTCGGCGGGCCGGGAGACGCCCGGCCCGCATCGCTGGAGGAGTGCATCATGCCCGAGGTCCTGGAGCACAGCGGCGGCCACCTGCCGCACCGCGACTACATCGCGCAGGTCGTCACCGAACTGGAGGAGATCGGACGCGGCCCCGGCGGCTGGGAGCTGTGGGAGGAGAACAGCCCGCCCGGCGGCCGAGCACTGTGCGCGCAGCTCGGATGGGGCGCCGGCAGCCACGACCCCCACGACCACCCCGAGACCCCGGACTCCGTCCTGCTGCTCACCGTGAACTGGAGCGCCGGCGGCGGCTGGTCGTACGGCTGGGACAACGAGTGCCTGATCGACGGCGACGGCCCGCAGGTGTTCCTGGACGCCCCCGCCGACGCCGACCCTGCCACCGTGGTCCGGCTCCTGGAACACGCGATGACCAACCAGGACGACCCCGCCCGCCGGGCCGGGTCGGAACGCCTCTACGAAGCCGTCCTCGACAGCTGGCAGGCCGGCAGCTGAGCCGCCGCCACCGGGTGGCATGTTCGCGGCCGAAAAATCGCAGGTCACACCCCTGGCCACCACCGATCAGCGGGTCTAGTGTCTGCGCCACGGCGGCCCCACCACAGCACCACCGGGCCGCCGAGCAGAGCAGCCGCGCCATGTCCTCCCCGTGCGGCTGGCCTCCCACAGGCCGGGCCCCGCCGAACGCACCCCCTCGTTCCCCGGGCCCGGCCGCCTGCACCCCGTGCCCGCCAGGCCGGGTGCAGGCGGGGGAATCCGGTCGCCGGGCAGCGGACCGGGCCCCTACGCTGAGCCGCTCACCGACCCGCTGACCAGGGGGAGAAGATGACGACCGACACCAACACCGACACGGCCGGCGCCGAGCAGCGGCCGTGGCTGCGCACCGAGCACGGCGCCACCATCGGGCACGCCGAGGCGTGGTGCTGGGGGCGCACCGTGCGGCTGCAGCTGCGCCGGATCCTGCACGAGGACGACGGCGAGACGGGCATCATCGATGCCCGCCAGCTGGTGATGGCGCTGCGGATGGTTCTGCGCGGCGCCCAGATGTCCCGCACGCACCTGACCACCGCCGAGGGCCGGGCGATCCTCGACGAGGGCCTGGCCGCGTTCACCGCCGCCGTTCCCGGCGGCAAGGAGGCCCGGGACGTCATCGAGCACTTCGACGAGTACACCCAGGGCACGGGCTGGCTCCAGCAGCCCGTCCGCCCCCGGCTGCGGGTGCCCGACGAGGAGCAGGCCCAGCGCTTCCACATCGACTTCCGCCGGGACGACGGCGACGACGGCCGGCAGCGCCCCGTGCTGATCGTCGGCCCCTACCCGATCGACCTGATCACCGCCGCCGACGCCGCCGAGCGCCTCGCATGCGACATCTACGAAGCGCTGTGCATGGACCAGGGCAACCCCGTACCGCGCGGCTGGGCCTACGACGTCCGGACCATCCCGGCACCCTGACCGCCCCCGCACCGTCCCGCACCCCGTCCCGGCCGCTGCGCCGCACGTTCCCGCGGCGCTCACCGTTCCTCGCCGTGCCGGGCGAGGAAGTCGCGGGCCTGGCGGGCGCGGTAGTCGTCCTCGACGGCGTGCCGGTCGCCGGTGATGGCGTACCGGCGGCAGGCCGGGAACAGCTCCGGGTCCTCGCCGACGTCGTCGGCGTAGACCGTGGGGACGGTCAGGGCGCTGCGGTCGGAGAGGTGCGCGGGCGCGAGGCGCAGGGCGATCTCGCCCAGCGCCCGGTCGCTGTGCTGCTGCTCGGCGGCCAGGGTCCGGCCGGTGGTGACGTGGCGCCGCCATGCCTCGGTGTCGTACCCGGCCGGTCGGCGACGGCGAGCTCGGCGATCGGCAGGTCCGGGCGCTCGCGCAGTTCGTGACGGCCCCGGCGACGGTCTCGCCGACCCGGCCGGGCTCCAGCGGCGCGCCGCCGGTCTCGGCTTGGGCGTCGGCCGGGCGTTCGGCGATCAGGTCGGTGAGCTCCGCGATGCGGCCCTTGAGGTCGACGACCGCCCGCACGGGCAGCACCAGGCCGGTGTCCCGCGCGTGGGACAGGTCCGGTCCGGCCTGGCGGGCGACGACGTTCTCGATCGCCTCGGCCGCGGCGGCCGGGTCGAGCAGCCGGTGGGCGGTCGAGCGGCTCACCCGGAACTCGGTGCTCGCGTACGCGGCCCGTCCGGTGTATCCGAGCGCTGTCCACATCCGAGCCCGGTGCGCGGCGCGTACCCGTGCGGCCAGGGCGAGGACGGCGGAGCGGACCTCCTCGGTCGCGGCGCGCAGTTCCCCGGTCCGCCGCCGGGCCTCGGCGTGCGTGCTCGGTCAACCGGCAGATGCCGCTGCCCGGGCCCACGCACCGTGCGGTGCGTGGGCTCGGGCAGCGGGGGTGGGGCTTGGGTCGGCTCCGGTGGCGGGTTCGGTGTGCTGTCGGGGCCGTTGTGCGGGGTCAGAAGTTGGAGATGACGTTGGTGAGGGTGTCGAGGATGGTTTTGGGGTCTTCGGCGTGGTAGGCGCGGGCTTTGGATTCGCGGGCGATGGTCTGGAGGTCGGTCCAGGCGTCAGTGGTGTCTTTGTCCTTCTTGTTGGGGTCGATGCCGTAGCCGATGGTGAACACCCGGATCGTCTTCTGGGCGGGGTCGGTGAGTTGTTGCGTCAGCTGGTCGATGCTGACCTGGGGGCCGGCGGTGCCGTCGTTGTCGTTCTTTCCGTCGGTCAGGACGAGGACGGCGTTGATGGCGTTGGGGTCGTAGTGGTCCCGTAGTTCCTTGACCGCGGCGGCGGTGGTCTCGTAGAGGGCGGTCCCGCCGCCGGCGCGCACGGCCCGGATGTTGTCGGTCAGCGCGGTGCGGCGGGTGCGGCCGCTGTAGGGGTCTTTGACCGGTCCGATGTCGACCAGGGCGCGGTGGTTGGAGGTTCCGTTGAGGACGTCGGCGGAGGAGAACGTCCACAGTCCGACGCGGTCCTGGTCGGCGAATCCCTGGACCAGCTTGTCGGCGACCTGCTTGAGGAGTTCGAGCTTGCTCAGGCCGATGCCGTCGATCTTCCCCTGGTCCATGGAGGCGGAGGTGTCGATGACCAGCAGGACGTTGGCGCGTTTGCGCAGGTCGGGCCAGGCACTGAGGATCTTGTCGAGGACCTCCGGGGCGGGCAGGGGGAACGGGGTGAGCGGGGCGTCGGGGAGCGCCCCGTTGTCCTGGTTGATGTACGTGGTGGGCTTGGCGTCGTGGGTGCGCAGTCCGATGTCGCCGAACAGTGCCTGGGCGGGGGCGGAGTGCAGGTAGGTCAGGAAGTCGTCGGCGAGGGTCTTCTTCGGTGCGCCGATGTCGGTGAGGGTGATGTAGGGGTGGTCGGAGGAGAGCGTCTTGTCGGTCGGGTAGAAGGCGACGAGCTTGGTCTTGGGGGGCGTCTTCTGCTGGCAGCCGTCGTCGTCGCTGCGGGTTCCGCAGGGCAGGCCGCGGTTGTAGGCGACGACGGCGCTCTCCTCCACGGTGACGGCGGAGATGTAGGAGTAGCCGGGCCGGGAGCCGGCGGGGCCGGCGTCGTCGGCGCGGCGCAGGTTGGCGAGGAAGGTGAGGCTGGTGTCGCCGTAGTGGACGACGGACTGCTCGATCCTGCTCACGGTGGTCCGGGCGGCTTCGGTGGCGATGCCGTCGGGGGTGAGCGGTCCGGCGGAGGCGAACGCGGCGATGGTGGCGTTCAGCCCGGACGTGGAGTAGCGGGGGTCGGTCTTGCCGAGGAGGAAGTCACCCCACCCGGGGTTCTGGTGCTGGGTCCAGAAGTTCTGCGGGTTCCGGGCCCAGTCCGCGAAGTCGTTCCAGGTGATCCGCTTGTCCGGCCAGCCCAGTGCGCGGGCCATGGGCTCGGGCATCGCGACCACCAGCGGGGTGGTCGCGATCAGCGGCGGGTCCTGGGCGGGGAGCGCTGCGGCGGCCGTGCCGGGGGCGGCGTTCTGGCGGGCCAGGGGGAGCCAGACCGCCGAGGCCGGTGACCACACGTCGGGCCTGGGCGCGCCGGTCTCCGGCCATCCCTTCCGCAGGGCCTGCATGGCGAGGCCGGAGTTCATCGTCATGACCTTCACCCGCAGGCACTGGTCGCCGACCTGGCGGGAACCGTAGCTGCCGGCGAGGTCCCCGAGGACGGTGGAGGCGTCGGCCGAGGCGGTGAGGATCAGCTCGGTCCCGGGGTTCGAGCATGCCGGCAGGGCGGAGGCGACGCCCGGCTGGCCCGGCGTCGTGGAGGGCTGCGGGGCGGCTGCGGGGGAGGAGCGGGCCGGTGAGGTGGACGGCGGCGCGGTCGACCGGCCGGTGGATCCGTCGTGGACGGGCCACAGGACCGCTGCGATGACGGCGGCGGCCGTCACGGCCGCCAGGGCCGTGGGGACCGGGTGGCGCCGGGGCCAGGCCGGCACCGGGCGCAGCCAGGACCGCGGGTGCCGGGCGGGCGTGGCCGGCGGGGTGGGTTCCTCCTGCGGTGCGGGTTCGGCGGGCATCGGCGGTGCCGGGGAACCGGCGGCCTGCGCCGGCTCCCCGGAAGCGGCCGGTTCCGCTTCCTGCTCAACCGGTCCGGGCGGCGGTGGCGTGTTCGTGCCAGTGACAGCCTGTCCCGGCTCTCCCGGCTCTCCCGGGGTCGGCGGGGTGCTGGTGGGCAGCGGGACGGGCGGGACGGGCGGGACCGGCGGCTCCGCCGACCTGCCGGGGCCCGCGGCGGGCGCGCCCTCGTCGTCCGGCGGGAGGCCCGGCACGGCGATCCGCTCGGCGGCCGTCATCCCCCTGAGCCTCTCCCATTCCGCGTGCCACGGCCCGGGATCCGCCCCCAGCGCGGTCACGTAGGCGAGCAGCGCCGCCTCGCTGCACAGCACGGTGGTGCTGGTGACCTTCGACATGGTCGATTCCGTGTAGCCCGCGGCCTTGGCGACCTCGGCGAGGGACTTCCCCGCCCCGGTCCGCAGGTCGGCGAGGCCCTTGGCGAAGACGGTCAGCGGCGCGTTCCCGCTCATGTCGCGCCCCCGTCCCCGCTCCCGGAGCGCGTCCTCCGCGGCATCGGGCCGGGAGGGGAGGTCCTGCGCCGGCGGCTGCTCCTGCCTGATGGCGTCCTCGGGCTCGTCGGGCCCGTTGCCGGGGCCGGCGCTCACCGCGCGCTCCGGCGGCGGCCCGGGCGGTCGGCGGTCGCGGGGCCGGCGAGGAACAGGGCGGCCACCTTCGCCGCGGCCAGGCCTCCGCCGCCCGCGACCGCCAGCGCGGTC
The DNA here is from genome assembly GCF_042799475.1 of Kitasatospora sp. NPDC057692. Classification (NCBI taxonomy): domain Bacteria; kingdom Bacillati; phylum Actinomycetota; class Actinomycetes; order Kitasatosporales; family Streptomycetaceae; genus Kitasatospora; species Kitasatospora sp. NPDC057692. The sequence goes on from NZ_JBHVIV010000045.1 coordinate 53,454, forward strand.
TCCGGCGAGCTGCCCATCAGCACCAGCACGATGATGATCGCCTGGATGACCGCCAGCACACTGAACTGGAAGGCGTACGAGGACCGCCGGTGGTGCCGGGAATCGTTCCCGATCATGACTGTCTCTTCTCTCCACGTGTCCGGGCAGACCCCGCCTCAGCGGGGCCGGCGGCCGCCCGTTGTTCATGGCACCCGAGCTGCAACCCGGCTGCCTGGCGGCTGACTTCAACAATGCTCAGCCTGGCCCGGCCGCACCAGAGCCGACGGCCTTTCAGCAATTTCGAGGCGGCACCGAGACCTGGCGCGGTCGTGCCCGCAAGACGCCCGGGGCGGCCCGGCATGTTGCTGCCCGCCCGGGGAAGCTGCCGTCGCGGCCGCTGCGGCACCCCGTTCCCGACACCCCGCCCGTCATTCGGGAGCCGAGGCATCACCCCAGCTCACGGCCTGTTTCATGGTTTCCAACCGAGGTTGGAAAGCCGTTCGGGCTGGCCGGTTACTCCGTGGTCGGTAACACTGGAAACGCCGGAATGCTCACTCCACGTGTCCGGGCGAGCCACGGCATCCTGGGGGCGGGCCCCCGCTGCAACGGAGGGCCCGCCCTGCCGCATCAGCATGTGTGCTCCGAGCTCTTTCCCTGATTCCCGGGATCTTTCCCGCAGCGGATCCCCGGGGACACCACCGGATTTCCAGGGCGGCTCCTGCAGGTCTTCGCCGAGGGCTTCGACCGGCCACGGTCCCTCGACGGCCCACGCGTAGCGGCGCTCGGCGAGAAACTGCTCGGCAGTGCTGCCGAGCCACGCACCGAGGACGCCCAGCGCCCTGTCAGCCTGCCGGTCGGAGAGGTAGCCGGGGGCGACCTAGAGGGCGAGCAGGCCGAGCTCGCGGCGTACGACCACCCGCTGCCGGGCCAGGTCGCGGCCCCGGACGACGTGGGAGCGCCACTGCTCGATCTCCCAGCCGTCGGGGCCACTGGAGACGGTGAACTCGTCGGCTGGCACGTCGGGCCGGGACCGGATGTCGGCGACCGAGCGCGCGACGATCTCGGCGACGACCGCGCTCTCTGGCGGCTGGCCGGCTTTGGTCTGGGTGTCGGCCGGGCGTTCGGCGATCAGGTCGGTGAGCTCCGCGATCCGGCCTTTGAAGTCGATGACCGCCCGCATCGGTAGCACCAGGCCGGTGTCCCACGCGTGGGACAGCTCCGGTCCGGCCTAGCGGGCGACGACGTCCTCGATCGCCTCGGCCGCGGCCGCCAGGTCGAGCAGCCGGTAGGCGGTCGAGCGGCTCACCCGGAACCCGGCGCCCGCGTACGCGGCCCACCCGCTGTACCCGAGCGCGGTCCACACCCGCGCCCGGTGCGCGGCGCGCACCCACGCCGCCAGGACCAGGACGGCGGAGCGGACCTCCTCGATCGCGGCGCGCAGTTCCCCGGTCAGCCGACGGGCCTCGGCCTGCGAGGTCGGGCCGACGGGCTCCCGGTTCTGGTCGCCGCGCTCGCCCATACCCGACCCCTTCCCCGGACGGGGCGCCGGAACCCGGCCGCGAGGGTCAGGCCGCGGCCGGGTCCTGCCCCGGGTCCGCCGGCCGGGCGGCCTGCTTCAACTTCATGGCGGCCTCGTGCCGGTTGCCGGCCTTGGCCCAGAACGAATGGGCGTACAGCTCGGCGCCGACCTCGGCGAGCGCGTGTCGGTTCTCCTCGGTCGGGTCGGCGGCCCAGGCGGCCTCGGCGGCGTACCAGCGGCGCTGGAGGGCGAGCAGGTCTTCAGGAAAACCGGAGGAGTCGGACATGCGGCAATCGCTGGTCGCACGCCCGTACGACCAGCGGCGCCGTGCCCGCGCCAGCGGGATGAGGTCGACCGGAACAGCCCCCAGGCCGCGGCGCGGGCCGATACCGTCGCCAGCAGCGGGCTGGCCCCAGCCGCCCGGGGGGCTGGGACAGACCTGGGACCCCTTGTCCCAGCACTGCCCCACCGTGCCCGCTGTGTCCGGTTTGTTGGGACAGTCCCAGACCATTTTCCCCAGGTCACAGCGAAACGGGCCCAGACCTGAGTGACCCGTCGCAACGAAGTTAGTCGACCGGCTGACCTCTGACAGGTGACCTTGACCGTTTGCCATCCGATCTTGACCACCACCAAGTCCCCGCCATTTGATCTTGACCGGCGGTGGGGTTGCCGTACGGGCGTAGATTGATCAGCGGTCAGTTGGGGCTTGGTTCTTGGGGGAGGACACCGTGATCGAGCGGAAGGAGTGGCCGGAGTGGAGCGACATGGACGTCACCGAAGGCGGTCCCGGTGACGTGCTGGACTTCCTGGCGATGTTCCACGACCACAGCTCCTGGCTGGTCCCGGTGCAGTACGTCAACCTGGCCGAGACGCTGGAGTGGGAGAAACCCCCGCCGATCGTCAAGCAGGTGCTGCGCCATGTCCGGGCCGGGCAGGTGCGGATCTGCCGGGACCTGATCACCCGTGTCACGGGCGGCTCCGTGCTGACCGACGAGGCTCCGGAGTTCGCTCCCGCGGTTGAGGAACCCGAGCTCTACCTGCACTTCCTGGTGACCAGGGTGAGGTTCCGGCAGTTCAGCATGACGGCCCTGGTCGCGGATGCCCGGGCCGAGGCCGCCCGCCGTGGTGCACGGTTGCTCCGGACGCACTGCTGGGCCGGTGAGGACGGCCGCATGGTGCGCGAGTACGAGGAGTTGGGCTTCACTGCGGCCCTGGAGTTCGAGGAGCTGCGGTCGGACGGGTCGCTCTGGCCGGGTTGGATGCTTCAAACCCGGGTGTGAGCGGGCGGTCAAGCTCACCTGTCAATCGGTCAAGGTCGCCTGTCAAAGGTCACCGATGACCCGTCTCAAGTTAGTTTGACGTGTCTCACCGAAGTTTGACCGCGGCCTCCAGCGTCAGAACGGTGGTTCGTTGGAGTAGGTGCGGGCCCAGGGGTCGTCGGCCGGTTCAGCGCTCGGCCGGTTCTGGAGCACTCGGACAGCGTCGTTGATGCGTCCGAGGTCAATGAGGCGATGGGCCAGCACGGGGCTGTTGGAGGCGGGGTGCTGTTCGAGGACGGCGACGGCTTCCTCGGTTCGGCCTGCCTCAGCAAGCAGGTCTGAGAGGGACCAGGCCGCGTACCAGGTGCCACCTTCGGGGTGCGCCCGGGCCTGCTCGATCGCTTCGTCGAGTAGGCCGCAGCCGGCCATGAGTGGCAGCCGTATCTGGAGGAAGTCCCACTCCTCCTCACCGTCACGCCGCTCCTTGAGGGCGTCGAGGTAGGCCAACGCCTCCTGAGCGCGGCCGTGCTCGGCATGCAGGGTGCACAGCGCGTCAACGACGCAGTCCTCCGTACCGCCCGAGGAGTCCGCCAGGGCGCGCACCACCGCGATCGCCTCGTTGCTGCGGCCGTGCCGGACCAAGAGCTGGGCCAGCAGATGGCCTACACTCCCCATGCCGTGGGGCTTCTCGGCGAAGGTCCGGTAGACGGCGATCGCTCCCTCCTCATCGCCGCGTGCCTCCAGCACCTCGGCCAGACTCTGCGCGGCGTGTCCGTGGTACTCGGAGTCGGTGTACGCGCGCAGTTCCTCAATCCGTCCATGCCTGGCCAGCAGGTCGGCCAGTGCGTCACGGCCATTGAGCGACGTAATCTCCCGGCGGCGCAGCAGGGCGATCGCTTCGTCGACGCAGCCTTGCCGTTCCCGGACGGTGGCGAGCAGGTCGAAGGCGTTGGACGGCTCCAGGCGGAGCCGGTGGCAGTCGGGGTCGTCGCAGGCCGGGACCGCGGCCTCGATCCGGGTTTCCAGCAGCGCCGCCACCTCCTCGTCCTGGCCTGCGGCTTCGGCGACGTCGACCAGGGCCCGGGCGATGAACCAGTCATCAACGCCGGGCCGCAGCAGCGCGAGCGCCTCGGCGGCCCGACCGTGGCGAGCCAGCAGACGCGCGAAGAATTCCAGGACCAGCCGGTCGCCAGCCTGTGCGTAGGGGCGGGACAGCTCGATCGCCTCCTGCGCCCTGCCCCAGTCCTTCAGCAACTCGGCTCGGGCCTGGGCGGCCCGCCACCAGCCCGTCGCGATATACGGATTAAGTACGTCCAGCGCCTGCTCGTACTGCCGTCGGTCGCCGAGCAGCCGCGCCCACTCCAGCGCGCAGAACCACTCCCCGCGCCCGGCCTGGAACTCCACTTCCCGCTCGTGGCCAAGCTCCAGAAGCCGGGTCACCAGCGACGCAGGAATACAGCCCGACAAGGTCCGGGCCCGGTAATCAAGATCAGCAGCGTCCACGACCCCGCACCCTAGCCGCCACCCACGACACAGCCCGGATCCGCCCGCAGTCAACGTCCGATGAGACGAATCCCGCCCCGTCAAACTTCGCTGAGACTGATCAAACTTCAATGAGACGGGACACCGACCAGCAGACCACCCGCGGGAGCCATTTCGCCGAAGCCGTGACCGCGCTGCTGGCGGCCCAGGACCAGCTTGGCGACGAGGCGCTGGCCCTGCTGGCCGCCGAGAAGGAGGACACCCCGCAGGGGCGCAGGGCCCGGAAGGCGCGCGCCGCGCTGCGCGAGGCCGCCGGCATGCTGCTGACCGCCGTCCAGACCCTCGCCACCGCCCACGGAAGCGTGGCCCTCGGGATCGACGGCGCGGTCAGCCACACCACCGACGGCACCCCCGTCACCCTGCTCCCCATGCTCAGCACCCAGCAGACCCTCCTCCTGGACGCCTGGGAACTCGTCCAGGACACGGTGGACCACCTCGACACCAAGGCCTTCCCCGCGGCAATGAAGAACCCCTCCCCGGCCCGGGAGCCGGCCCGCACGAGCGGCGCGCTGCTGCGCCTGCGCGACGGCGTCCTCGCGATCGGCCGCGAGCTGGACGAGCGAGGCCTCGGCGAAGTCGATCATGTGCGGAGCCAGATGACGAGGGCGGCTGCGGTGACCGTGCCGAGGTAGACGTAGCCGCGTTTGTCGTAGCGCGTGGCCACTGCTCGGGCGTGCTTGAGCTTGTTGATGGCCCGTTCGACGGTGTTGCGTTTCCTGTACCGCTCCTCGTCGAAGCCCGGTGGCCGCCCGCCGCGTGAGCCCTTGCGCAGGCGGGCGGCCCGGCTGTCGGTCTTCTCCGGGATCGTGTGCCGGATGCCGCGTCTGCGCAGGTAGGTGCGGCACGGGCCGCTCACTGGCCGCCAGCTCGGGCAGCCTGTTGGCGTGCGGACTGCCGGTTACGACACCGGCGCCGAGGTCGTACGCCAACTCCTCGTCCAGCCGGCCCTCCCCGCCCGGCACGATCTCCCGCCCCGCACGCCTGCTCGACGGCGTCGGCCGCCCGCCCCAACACCGCGCGGTACGCCTCCATGGTCTGCCGTCCGGCGAGCCCGCGCACCCACCCGGCCGCCTGCCGGCCCGCCTCACCCGCCCCGGCGAGCAGCCCGTTCACCGCATGCTGCGGTTCGAGCTCCTGCCGGCCCTCGTCGGCGGCGAGGGGCTCGCCCGCGGAGGGCAGGAAAGTCACGTTCGCCATCACCAGTGGACCCAGCGGGGCCTGACGAGGTCGCGGCCAGTGCGGCGACCACATGGTCTTGTGCGGCCCACCACGGTCCGCCGAAACTTGAGGCCCTGTGGCGTTCACCTCGTGTCCGGAGGCGTGCAGATGAGCAACGTTCTCGATACCCGGGGCAAGCAGGTGGGTACGGTCTGGTCCGCCGGCGAGGTCTATGACGCCCGGGGTAAGCGGGTGGGTACGGTCTGGTCCGCCGGCGAGGTCTATGACGCCCGGGGTAAGCAGGTGGGCAGGGTGGATTCCGGGGGCTCGGTCTACGGTGCCCGGGGCGGGCGGGTGGGCGCGATCTGGAGCACTCCCGGCGTCAGCGACCGAGAAGTGAGGAACGCGGGAGGGGCCGCCTTGTTGCTGCTCCTGCGCTGAGGGAGCACCAGGAACAGCGAGTACGTCTTGACGAGTGAACGACCCGGACCGGCCGACGTTCTGTTACGGGCTGCTGCATCCAACCATCCAGGCCGCTGCTCCTGGTCCTCGTTCCCGAGGTCCGCTTCGTCCACCTGGACGGTCACGTTCGTCATGGCCGCCGAGGTCACGGGCAAGCCGACGGGTTTCGCCCCGCCAAGGTGCCGCTTTTCGCCTCGCTGAACCTTTGCACCCCAGGTCACAGCGGTTACCCGTTCCGCGGGGGAGCGGGCCGGGTACGGATCGGCTTTCGGTGTGTGGCCGGACGGGCGGCCGCCAAGACGGTGCCGGGCCCGGCTACGCTGCCCCCGGGGCGCTCGCCGGACCCGGGACGCACACCCACGGGCCATCGCCGGCGGGCGCCTCCAAAGCGGGCGAGAATCTATGACCGTCGGGCCGCGTTGTGTCTGAGGACTGTCCCCGCAGAACCCGTCAGCCGCATCGTCCGGTTGCTCACGCTGGATCCGCTGAGCCTCGCTTGTCCTCGACGTGGACGACGTGAAGCTCGGTGCCATCCCGGTGGCGCTTGGAACGACCGAACAGCCCGACCGCGATCTCCGGAAGATCTTGAGACTCATCGGGGCCGACGTAGGTGAGGATGTCGTTGTGGTGGCTGGTGACGATCCACCCCTCGGTGTCCTTGAGGTCGGTCACCCCGAAGTCTCCTGCCGACGATCCGGCGTGCACGGGGCCGAACTCCTTCAGGAGAGCGGTGGCCTGTTCGGCAAGTTCCCCGTTCGGGGCCGTCAGCACGACACAGGTGCCGTGTTCGAACAGCACCCACGACTTGTGAGGATCGGTGAGAAGTCGCTGCCAGGTGTCTATCAGCATCTCGGTGTCCATGGTGATCATCATGCCGGACACCGACACAGGGTGACGATCGATCGGCGACTGCGGCGAATACGCGACTCCTGACCATGCGAGCTCACCAGTCAAGCCACCCCCGCTGACCTGTGCTTACGACGCCGATCGGACGGCTTGGTCGCAGTGCGGGCAGACGTAGCGGGCGAGGTCGGGCGGGTACCAGCGCTGACCCGGCGAGGCCGGCCGCCACGGGTCGACGGCCATGCCCGCGGTGTCGAGCCCGCAGACCGCCGTCCGATCGCCGGGAACGTCCGGGTCGGACCCGGCCGCGTGCACGACCAGGCGCACGGGATCCTCCGGTTGTTCGACCGCCACCACGATGCCCACCACCCCACTCTCCAGCCCCCCGCCGCCTCCGCACCCGCAGAACGGCCGCCAGGGCCATCATCGTCCCGGTCGGAATTGCTCGCCGTCGCCGTCCGGCCCCTCCTCGTTCCCGTCCCGCTGCGCCCACCCGTTTCGGTTTGTCAGTGGTGACGGGCAGAGTGTTGATCATGTTTACGGGATGGTGGCATGTCCGGCCGGACGAGGAGCGTGTGCAGTGGGCGCTGGAGCCGTTCACGGCCGTGGGACCGCTGCGTTTCGGGATGAGCGCTGACGAGGTGACGCAGGCTCTGCTCGGCGTCACCGAGGACATCGAGCACCGAACGTGGACCGGCGGGCGCGGCAACAACACGTGGAGGCCCTCGGAGGGCCAATGCCGGGACTTCGGCCTGCATCTCTACTACCGGGACGGCCGACTGTCCGGTGCCGCGGTCGACGCGCTGCGCGGACCGCAGGTCACCGCCGACGGCACCGCCCTCGTCGGCCGGCCACCTTCCGCGCTGGAGCAGTGGATGGGCGAACGCGCAGAAGACCTCCCCGACGAGCTCTCCTACATGAGCGCGGGCGTGCCCTGCTCAAGCTCCCTGGGCGTCGTGATCAACGTCCAACGTGAAGGCGACCGCCTCCTGACCCGGCCCGTGTTCTACCCCGCCGAAGCGCTCGACGACCTCTCCCACTGGCTACCTCGGAAGGCCTGGGAGATCCACGACTGACGACCTGACCAGGGCGCCCCGGGCCCGCCTGGCCGCCGCCCCTCCCCGGGGCCGGCTGCTGCGCCCTGGCTACCGGGCCACCCGCACCCGGTGAGTTCTCCGCCGCTGTGGTGAGTTTCGCCCCGGGCGGTCGGTGAGTTTCGTCCTGCAGAACTCACCAGCGCAGGTCGCAGCGGTGCATTCGGCGCTGTGGCTGCACCGCAGCATGCCGGTGCAGCAGCGGGACAACCGGTGCATCAGCACCGCTACCCGCCGTGCCGGGTTTCGCCCCGCACCGGGCAGCGAGGCGAAACCCCGCCGGTGCGTCGGACATGGCGGTTACGATCCCGGGCATGGACAGCGCCCCGCCGACCGCCGCCACCGACCAGCCGGCCACCAGCGCGGAACCGGCCCGGCTGTGCGCCCGGAAGGGCTGCTCCAACCCGGTCCCCATGCCGCGCACCGGGCGGCCGCGGACCTACTGCTCGCGGTCCTGCCGCAGCAAGGTCGACCGCGCCAAGGCCAGGGCCCGCGAGGAAGCAGCACAAGCAGCAGGAGCCGCTGCACCCCGCCCGGCCGCTGCACCACCCGGTGCAGCACCTGCTGCACCTGCTGCACCGGCGGCCGCTGTCGGGGTCGACGATGTCCTCGCTCGCTGGGGCGAGGACGGCCGACACCTCCTCGACACCGCGGACGCGCTGCGCCGCCAGCTGACCCGCTTCCTGGAGGAGACCACCACCGGCGATCCGGCCGCCGCGTTCGCGGAGCTGGCCAAGGCGCTGCCCGTCTACGGCACCCGCGCCTACATCCTCGCGCAGGACATCCGGGACAAGGCCCGCTGGCCGCACCTGGACGAGCACGAGCGCCTCATGGCCCGCTCGCGCGAGCGGATCGACCACTGGGACCACGACGAGGACCCGGACGACGCCGTCCCGGGGGAGACAAACGCCCCGCGAGGCGAAACCCCGACCACCCCCGCCCCGGCCGAGCAGCCGCCCGCCCCCGTCCCTGAGCCGGACGCCGGCCCGGTGCCGGCCCAGCGGTCGGCGGCCGCCACAGCCGAGCAGGCCCGCCGGGAGGCCTGCACCGACCCCGAGCGCCGCTTCGACTTCCCCGACCTCCTGGACGACCTGGAGCCCACCTTCGGCCCCGGCTGGGAACTCGGCTCCTGGCTCGACCCCGCCGCCCAGGGCGTCCTCCAGCTGCGCCTCGACAGCACGCCGATCGGATGGACCGCGCCCCTGCCCGACGGGCCGTGGGGACAGGCCGGCTGGATCGCCTGCCTCTACCAACAAGGCGGCGCCCGGCTCCTCGTCGACACCTTGTCCCGGCCCAGGACCCTCCCCACCGCGGACCTGGCGCTCGACGCCATCCAGCGCGCCCACCAGACCAAGGCGGCCTCCGTCCGCTGCCCCGGCCTCACCAGAGCGCGGGGCCGCCGTGGTGGTGCCGGGTGACAGCCTCCAGCAGGGCCTGCCGCCCACCCCACAGCCGGCCCTGCTCGGCAGCCCAGGGCGTCAGCCGCCCATACGGGCAAGGGCCGCCCGACCATCGTCGTCGTGTTCTCGCAGCTCAGAGCACGGTGGCGCCTTATTCGTCCAGATACTGGTTCTTCCAGGAAACGCAGGTGGGGCGTTGCCCTCCTGACGACAGGAACTCCTTCACGGCCTCCCGGACGAGGTCGAGGGGGATCTCCACCTGGTCCCGGAACTGGGTCCAGTGTCCGGCGAGGTAGTACTCGGGGGCGTTCCTCGAATCCGCGGGGCCCGCTGTCACAAAGTTCCCGCTGTGGTCGATGAAGAGCAGAACCCCCACCTGGAGTTCCTTGTCCACTCCGACCTGGAGCTGGTGATCCGGAATCTCCGTCCCCGGGCGGGCGGGGTCCCCGAGGACGATCACTTCCCGGTCCAGGTGGATGATCTGGGCCAGGTTCTCGTTCACCGGGCCCGCGAGGAGCTCGTCGATCAGGACGTCGACGTCCTCGAGGGAGTCGAGATGGTCGGGGGTCTCGATCCGGTCCCGCCTGTATCGGACTTCAGCGCGTAGCGACATCCCGTCACCCTAGGGCCAACCCTCAAGGTGAGATGTCGCCGCCGGGTCACCAGGGCGCGGGGCCGCCGTGGTGGTGCCGGGCGACAGCTTCCAGCAGCGCCTGCCGCGCGCCCCACAGCCGGCCCTGCTCGGCGGCCAGGGCGTCGGCCGCCCACACCGGCAACGGCCGCCCGAGCGCCGCCTGGTCCAGCGCCTCCTCCAGCGCGGTGCCGGCCTGCCTCCAGTCCTCCAGCTGCCGCACCAGGCTCCGCACGAAGACGTCGACGGCCCCGGCCGGGTCCTGCCCGTCCTGGCGGGCCTCCTGGGCCACCTCGCCGAGGACGTCCTCGTCCAGGTCCTCGAAGGCCTCCGTCCACCGCCCGGCCACCAGCCGCTGATGGCCGGCCAGCACGCTCTGCAGCCCGTCGTCGACCGACTCCTGCGACCAGGGAAGCGGGGACCGCGGCGCCCGGCCCACCACGGCGAAGGCCCGGCCGGCGACGCCCGGCCCCAGCCCGGCACCGCGCCGAGGACGGGGAGAGGAAGTACTGCTCGTGCTGCTCACCCCCGCTCCAACGCCGCCGTCCCCGGATTCTCACCCTGTACCGCCGGGATGCGCAGTCGTCGCGGGCCACCTGCGGCGGACCGGTGCCGGCGGCGGCACCCCGGTCTGCGCACCCACCGCTACCGCACCCTGCCTGGCCACGGCCGCTGCCGCGTCTTCGACTCCTACGTCGAGACGGCGCCGACGCCTGGCGGATCCACTGGAGGTGAGGTCCGACCGGCCCCGACCACCCTGGAGCCGACCCCGAGACGGCCTCGGTGCTCACCGTGCCGCTGATCGGCCCCCACCTGCAGCGGCTGTCGGAGACGGCACTCGCCCGGTCCGGCGTCGGACGCCGGTGCGGCGGGCGACAGGTACAGCAGCTCGTCTGTGTCGAAGGTGGTGCGCACCATGTGCATAGTCTGGTTCCGAGTGGAGAGCCATCTATCACTTGACATGGATACCTCAGATATTTCTCAAGTCCTGTTCCTCTGCCGCCTCTTGTTGCCTAGGGTTCTCCGTGTCCGACCCGTTCGGGGTCGCTCCAAGGGGGATCCGATGAAGGCCGTTTTCGGCATGTTCGCCGGTGCTGTGGTGGCCGGGTCCTGGGGGGCTGCGCCGGCGAGCGCCGCCGATGTGGATCCGGGCTGGGGAAGGAACTCTGCGAGCCCGTGACCAGCCGCTGTTGCGAGCAGATCGGCTGGCGGCGGGGTTTCTGGTGGCAGCGGCACCGTCTCGAACGGCTCTGGGCTCGATCAGCCGGGCGATCGCCCGCGCGAAGAGCGCGACGCTGATTGTGACCGCTACTGCCGAGATTTCGGCCACTGCCCAGGTGCACGGCGTCCAGACGTTCTATCCAATCGAAGCAGGAGGAATTTTGCGGAATTTGATTTCTCGTATTGCGTGTGCGGTGGCCGGCGTTGGGGCGATGGCCGTGATGGTCGCGCCGCAGGCCCAGGCGGTACCTGTACCCGACGGGCCGTCGGTTGTCTCGGCGGCAGGGGTGGCGACCCGGCTCCCGGCGGGTGCGGTGCCCGGTCACTGGACCGTCGACCGCCAGGTTCCCGCTCCGACGCTTCCCCAGGGGGCGCCCGCCACGAAGGCCGCGACGATCCCGCAGACCCCGGACACCGCCGCGGGCGACATCACCCTGGAGGCCCGCAACGTGCGATACGGCGGTCAGGTCTGCGGGACCGGAAGGGTCGACATGGTCACCGGTCCCGGTCCCATGACCCTGACGCTGACCCAGAGCAGGGCGATAGCGAGCACCTGGTCGGCGAGCGTGTCGATCCCCGCCGGGAAGGTCTCCGCCGCGGTCGGGTTCAGTGTGACCGACACCGCCACGCGCACCGAGGCCGGGTCGTACACCGTTCCGGCCGGCCAGTTCGGTTACCTGGAGGCCTACCCCCTGTACGACCTCTTCTACTACGACGTCTACAGCCGTGCCGTCACCGACCACTGGGTCGGCAGCGGCAACGCACAGCACCCGGTAGGCTACTGCTACAACGCCTGGTCGAACTAGAGGAATTGATATGAGGCGCCCTCTCCGGTTCGCGGGCGCGACGGTTCTCCTGGCCGTCGCGGTCCTGGCGGCAGCATGCACCGGTGACGGGAAGACATCCCCCGGAGGAGACGCCTCCTGGGCCCTGGAGGGGCTGGCCGCCGTACCGGCGGGCGTGCCCCTCCAGGGCACGGTCGACGCACCTCCCGCCAAGGGCACCGCCAAGATCCTCGGCATCGCGAAAGTGCAAGAAGCCGACGTGGTCCTCGCGGTCAGGAACGACACCTGCGAGGTCTCCTTCCTCACGGCCCCACCCACTGAGACGACGCCCACATTGCGCGGGTCCGTCGGATCGCAGCGCCCTTCCGGCAGCGTCCAGTCGGATGTTCACCAAGGATTTCCCGGCAACGTTCTCGCCGGAAAATACACCCAGGCGTCCGCGCAAATCCTGCCGTTCACGTTCGTGGCCGTCGGATGCTCCGAAAAGGCCATGGCGGTGAGAATTGAGGGTGCGGGTGCCTCGGTCGAAGACGGAAGCAGGGCGGGGGACTCACTGAGAGCATGGCGGGACGGCCAGGACATGGTCCTGACTGTCGGGAATCCTGGAGCGATCCACCAACCGGAACCCGGTCCCCACTCCTGACGCCGCCAGGAACCGGGCCGAGCACGCCCGCTCCACGCGGCGGGCACCTTCGGTCCGCTCCCGGGCCACCTCGTCGAGGACGTCCTCGTCCAGATCCTCGAACGCCTCCGCCCACCGTGCGGCCAGCCGCTGCTGATGGCCGGCCAGCACGCTCTGCAGCCCGTCGTCGACCGACTCCTGCGACCAGGGAAACGGGGACCGCGACGCCCGGCCCCAACCCGGCGCCGCGCCGAGGGCGGGGAGTGGAAGTGCTGCTCACCCCCGCTCCGACGCCGCCGTCCCCGGATTCGTCACCCCGGCCGCCGAAAACCCAGCCTGTGACTGCACGGCGTCCCGATGCCGCGTAGCCCGGCCGCCAGCACGCCTCCGCTAAGGGCCACCGACGCCGGCTCGGCGTGCGGCCCGACTGCATCTCATGAAGTCCGCCACGCCGGTGCTCCCGCAGGCGGTGCGCGCCACAGGCAATGGGAACTGGCGCGCACCACCCTGACCCCGATCCTCCCAGGCCCCCAAACGCCGCTCGCCCCAGCCACCGAACCCGCGACGCATACACAGCCAGCCGCAGCCTCACCCACCAGGACGTCTTTGCTGGGTGGTGGCGATCGACGGGCACTTCGCCGCCGACCCCACCGACCGGAGCCGCCCGCTGGTCACCAGCACCGCCGAGTTCGCCGTCCTGCTGGTGCGCCAGGCCCTGGAGGAGGGACTGGTCGCCGCCGCCCCGGTCCTCGGCTGATCGGCGATGCATCTTGTGAGGCGTCTTCTCGGACACCTTGTCAGGCGCCTTGCAGGACACCTGCCCGGGTGTCTTGTGAGCACCTGACGATTCGCCCCGGCACGGTATCACCCCAGTTCAGAGCCCGTATGCAGCGGTCGGGAAATGCCGACAACCCCTTCTTCTCCTTCCTGGTCTTGGTGGGTGTGGCCGGTTCGTCGGTTCGGGGTTCGCGCCTGCGGCGGGCTGTTGGCCTTTCGCGTCCGGCGGTGCCAGCCGCGGCCTGCGGGGCCGGCCGGCGGTCGCAGACCAGCCGCGCCGGGTTCCACGTAGGCACCACCGCAGGTACCACCGGGCACACCACCGCAGGCAGCACCGCAGCTACCACCGCAGGCACCCCGCCGCCTTCGCGCACTGCCGAGCATTTCCGCAGATCAGAGCCCGTTTCAGGCGCGCCGGAAAATCCGACAACCCCCTCTGTCTGTCCCTCTCCCCGGTTGCTGGTGGTGTGGTGGGTGCGGTTTGGGTGACGGTCCGGACGGCGGGGCTTCCGCCCTGCCGGGGGCTGTTGGTCCTGGTGAGCGTCCGGCGGAGCCGACCGCACCGCCCGGCGAGCAGCCGCCCGCCACCGCGCCCGCCCCCGCACTCGTTGAACCGCCGTGACCAACCCGTCGTCCACCCGACGCGCCCTCAGCCCCGGCGCCGCCCGCGCCCTCGGCCCCCAACGCCGCCCAAGCCGCCCACAGCCGCCCTGGACGGCCCCGCCCGCCGTCCCGGACCCACCAACCCGCCCAGACGCCCCACAGCCCGCCCCACGGCCCGCCGAGCAAACCCTCGACGCCATCGCCGCGCTGCGCCACGTCCGCGCCCCGCCCGCCGTCCTGGAGTCCGCGCTCCACCTCGCCCAAGCCCTCCTCGCCCGGCCCGGCGAAGACCCGCTCCTCCTGGAGGCCGCCGAGGGGCTGGCCGCCGTCATCCCGCAGTACCTCCCCGCCGCCGCACCCCGGCACCGTCACCGACGCCGCCGGCCCCGCCCGTCCGGTTGCGCCCGGCACCGGAGCCGACCGTCTCCGTCCTCGGCACCCTGCGGGCCTGAGCCCCGGTTCGGACCGCCGGCCGCCGCGTACGGCGTGCCCGCGGCGGGTAGTGTTCCGGGCAGTGCCCAAGGCGCCGACACGGCGCGCGTACGGCCCCGGCGAGGCGAAACCGCCCGCCGCGCATCCCCGGGTGGTTCCCCGGGGCCGTCCCCGGGTGATGCCCCGGGGGGATCCTCCCGTCAGAGTTTCGACATCTGCCCAGGCCATCCCCACAATCTCGGCTCCCCGGGATTGCCGACAACCCTCTCCCTTCCCTCTCCTTGGCTGTGGTGTTGGTGGTTGGCGGCTGGGTGGGGCGGTACGGTCTCGGGTTCGCTCCGGGTCCGGCGGGCCCCTGCTGCCGCTCCCGGGCCGCTGTGGCCCTCCCTCCCGGCCGGGCGACTGGGCGCCTCCCGGTGGTCGGCGCGCGGCGGGGCTGCGGCGGGGTGGTGGCGGGCGGCCCGGTGTCGGTGGTGTGCGGTAGAGCAGAGAAGATCAGCACCACGAACGACCAGCCGGGGGCAGGGCATGAACCACGACCAGGACGACGGCCAGCACGAGCAGCACGACGGTGAACAGCCGGCGCCTCGGCCCGGCCGGATCAACTTCCGCCGCTCCGCCCGCAACCCGAACGGCTCCGGCGCCGCGCTGCGCGCCGACGTCCTCGCGGTGCTGGGCGTGCTCAAGGTCGTCACCTACAAGCAGCTGCACGCCCTCATCGCCAACGACGAGTACCGCGACCACCACCGCACCGAGCACGTGGCCGAAGCCGTCCGCGACCTGATCAAACACAAGCTCGTCGAAGAGCGCGGCCGAACCAGCACCATCGGCGCCCTCCGGCCCGGCGCCAGGCCGCAGCCCACCACCCACTCCGCCCTCGGTACCAGGAGCAGCGGCCCCGGAGAGAAGATCTTCGGCCTCACCCCGGCCGGACTGCTCGCCGCCGCCGAGGCCCTGGGCGACGACCGCGAGATGGGCGGCCACGCCCGGGGCGCCGGAGAAACCGGCGCACCCCACGCCATGCTCGTCAACGAGTTCATCATCAGCGCCGTCACCGGCACCACCACCCACGGCGCACCACCGCGCGACGACGACCGCCAGGCCCCACCCCGCCGCGCCCTGCCCGAAGGCCCGCTGCCCGGCGGCCTGGACGCCTGGGCCACCGAAGTCACCCACCCCATCGTCGGCAAGCAGACCGTCATCCCCGACGCCGTCGTACGCCTGCCGGAATTCGGCCACCCCGTGCTCTTCGTGGAAGTCGACCGGGGCACCATGACCGACATCAACAAGGTCGCCGGCAAGCTCGACAACTACCACCGGTGGTTCAGCAAGCTGGTCAAGGAAGGCCACCACGAACGCCCGAAGTTCGAGATCGACTACGGCTCCCTCACCGCCCCCGGCTACGGCTACCACCACACCGACCTGGTGCGCCCGCCCGTCCTGTTCGTCTTCGACCGCGGCCTCAAGGGCGGCCGGCCCCGCTTCACCGAGAAGGGGCTGTACGCCCGCATCGACGCCTTCGGCGCCGCCACCCGCCACCACTGGGAAGGCCGCTACCACGAAGAGGAGGGAGTCGAATACCAGACCTTCAAGGGCAAGATCCCCGTCTTGGCCACCACCACCGACCGCCTCCTGGAACGCGGCTTCCTTGGCCCCGACACCTGGTGGCGCTACGGCCTGGGCACCTGGACCGACCTCGCCCACGCCCTCGACCCCAAGCCCGACCGCGACCTGATCCGCAAGCGCCGCAAGGCCCGCCAGGACCAGGAGAAGGCCGACGCCCAGGCGGCGGCCAAGGCCGAGCAGGACGCCCTGGACGCCCAGCAGCGCGCCAAGCTGCTCGCCGCCCGCGCCCACAACGACGCCCTGCACCCCTGCTACACCTGCCACGGCCCCCTCGGCGGCGCCCACGACTCCGACCACGAACTGGACGAGAACGCCGAACTGGACCGCCTCGAATGCCCGGCCTGCCTCGCTGACCGCCGCACCCAAGGCGGCCGCCCGATTGTCCTCGACCTCCCCTCCCCCCGCGACCTCAAGAAGGCCGACAAGCACGGCCCGCCCACAGGCGACCCGTGGTGGGAGGTTCGCCTCAACCACGCCAAGCGCTGGCCGAAGCGGGACAGGGAGACCGGCATCGTTCCCGAGCTCTGGTCGAACGCCCGCGCATGACCAGGCAGTCACAAAAGAGCGGTGGGCCCTCGGCAAAGTCGGGGGCCCACCGCGATCAGTTACTAGAAAATATTCTCAGTGATCCATTCTAGAATGGCTTGCCATTTATCAGAAATAACAGAGATAACTGGAGCGGTTATCGCCATTCGGGTCACGGGCCCCAAGGCTCGAAGGTAGACACCTCGCTTCTGGGCCTTCTTTAGAGCTATCTCGGATTTCAGCACCTGTCGCTGCAAGTCGACCAAAGACGGCGAGCTGGAACTGTGTACCGATTGACATCGCAAACATTTGAACTCCGAATTATTTGAATTTATCTGCACCTGCAAGCAAGTCCCGCATTGCCACATTACGTTTTCACCTGAGCCTCCTCCGGCCGTGGGCTGTCCCGCCTGAGACGGGTCGGGGTTCGGTACGGGCGCTGACTGGCCAACCATCGCTGGCTCCCTCCTCCTGGGGCCCGGTGCCCCAGGACATCTGGGGGATCGAACTTGGGAGCAGGTGTCGGACTGTCAGCAGGCCCTGCACTCGGTGGAGTTGTGCCAAGTAGTGTGCGGCCCGAACCTTGATCCAAGCAAGTCCCTGAACCGGGTGAATCCACACGCGTAGAACAAGCCCCGGCCTGGCTGTCTGCAGGCTCCATGAACGGCCCCTCGGCCCTCTGCTCATCGCGAAGGGGGGCGACGACAGCGCGGTGGCCGCATCATGCGATGTTGTGGGGCTGCGCTGCTCCTTGGGACTGGTGACCAAGCCAGCTGCCTGTCGGCCCCGGCTACCCGGCTGAGCAGCGGCACCGGCCCGGCTTCCTGCGCCTTCGCCTGGCGGTGAGTGGCGTGGGGATGGGGCGGATACTGGTGGACGGTTGGTGCGTCCGTCCTGCGTCCCACTTCTTCTCTTCAGGCCCGCCGTCGCCGACCACGAGGTGCAGGGAGGGCGGCACGGTCACCGCACCGCGGCCGGCGCGCTCTGACTCGGACGGGGGTGAGGCCCCGCACGATGGCCTCCAGGGTCTCCTCCTGGTGCCCACGCAGCGAGATGCCGGCGGCTGCCTGAGCGGCCTTCAAGCCAGGCTTTACGACGTTCACGAAGACGTGTCTCCCCTCACCCATTCCCGGACCCACACCAGGGACCACGCGGGAAATTCTGACAGTGCCCTACTGATACATTCGACGGACGGCCTGAGAATCGAGGCGACTGGATATAGCGCGCGACAGAATGGGCTATCCGGCAGGGTATCAGTCCCCGGCCGCGAATTTCGGTGAACGCCCGAAAAGCACGGGTCCGAACCCCAATTCCGGCGGGATCGCCTGACAACCCAAGACTGATACACTGGAGACCGTTGCTCACCCTCCGGGGGGTAGCACACCCCGGAGGGTCGCGAGACCGGAAAGGTGGCCTAGTCCAATCTGGCGGGAGTGAAGCCGACCCGCACACGCCCCCGGTGCGCCACCCCTCCTCTCAGTCAGCCTGTTGTGAGATCAGCCAAAATCCCAGCTCAACCACATGATCCCGCCTCAGCTCACAGGCCTCATGGAGCGAAGCGGAGTGAGGCCGGCCAAGGCGCGAAGCGCCGGGCCCACCCGGGCGAAGCCCGGGTGCGGACACGCGGAGCGGGTCCGCCGCCTGACCGAAGGTCAGGCGCGAACGGAGGGCCGAAGGCCCGTAGGGACC
>NZ_JBHVIV010000046.1:0-69711 GCF_042799475.1 Kitasatospora sp. NPDC057692
GGCCGGGGCCGCGGGCGCCGCGGGAGCGCCCGCGGAGGGCGCCGTACCGGGCGCGGGCACCGAGGGGGCGGCCGGCGCCGGAACCGCCGGCACGACCCGCTGGGGAGCCGGGGCGGACGGGGCGGACGTCGTCGCGGGGGTCGTCCGGGCGCGCAGCGCGACCTCCGCGCCCGCCGCGCGCTCAGCCTCCCGCCGGGCCTCCTGCTCCCGCCGCTCCTCGGCCTGCGCCGCCCGCCGCTCCAGCTGCCGCAGGACGGCCGAGGCGCGGACGAAGGCGGCCGGGCTGGCCGGGTTCCGGGGCCGGCTCGCGGCGAGCGCCCGCTGGGCCGCCTCGGCCTCCTTGAGGGCCTGCTCGGCGACCATCACGGCCCGCTCCTTGAGCAGCCGGGCGATCTCCGTCTCGGCCTTCGCCAGCCGCGACTTCTCGGCGGTCAGCCGCCGCCCGAAGCGGGTCGCCCGCTCCTCGGCCACCTCGGCCGCGTACTCGGCCTCGGCGAGCTGCTCCTCGAACCGCTCCTCGGCCCGCAGCCGCTGCGCGGCGGAGACCTCGGCCGCCGCCCGCGCGGCCCGGTCGCGCTGCCGCAGCAGCACGGCGAACCCGAGGGTGGCGAGCACCGCGGCCGCCCCCACCGAGCGGACCAGCACGGTGTCCTGACTGAAAAGCAGCGCCCCCAGTGCGGCGACGATGAGCACGCCGGCGGCGGTGGGGGGAAAGACCCGGCCGAGGACGGAGGAATGACGGTGGCGTCCGCGAGACATGCCAAGAAACTAGCGTGCGAATTGGGGCCGTGTCAGCCCAGGGTCCGGTTCGGCCCTTGACAGCGCGCCGGTTTTACCGGACGCATCCGGGAAATCACTCAAGATCACCGGAAATGCCCTGGTCAGCGATGGGTGGCCGCCGGCCCGTGCCCGCCCGGGTCGTCGTGGTTCTCCGGCAGCCGACAGACGTGCTGCAGCCAGAGCGCCGCCGCGATCACCGCCACGCCGGCCAGCACCGCGAAGCCCGCGGTGATCGCCTGGTCCTTGCGGGCCGGCACGTCCAGCTCGCCCAGCAGGTAGATCCCGGCGCCCGCGTAGACCCCGGTGACCACCGCCGAGACCAGCGCGCTGGCCTGCCCGAGCACCACCGCCCGGGCCGCGCCCAGCGGGTCCACCCGCTTCGCCCCGGGCTGCCGCTCGCGCGCCGCCTTCAGCCGCGAGCGCAGCGAGAGCGCGGTCGCGAGCAGGATCACCGCCACCGCGGCCAGCACCACCGGCGCCGCGCCCGGGACCGCGGGCAGCGTGTCCAGCGCGGCCCACAGCTTGGCGCCGGCCCAGGACAGCGCCGTCGTGGCGGCGGTGATGCCGATCAACAGGCGGAGGCGGAGCAGCTTCACTCGGACGGGGTCCTTTCCCGGGCGGCGGGGTACGACGGCGTCCAGCCACCGTACCGGGCCCCGGCCCGGGGGGTCCCGGACCGGGGCGGACACCTATGGGTACGGCCGGCGGCCCCGCACGAGTTCCCCGGCCCGCGCGGACCGGCCGGGCGCGCTCCGGGCCGTCCCGGAGCGGCGGCCTACTCCGGCAGCGTCAGCCGGATGTCCTCGCGCCGCCGCACGCCCTGGGCGTCCGGGCCGCCGAGCGCCGCCAGCAGCCCGGCCACCGGCCCGTGCCCGGGCACCTCGGCGTCCGGCTGGGCGTCCAGCCACGGGGCGAGCACGAAGGCCCGCTCGTGCGAGCGCGGGTGCGGCAGCAGCAGCCGCGGGTCCTCGCTGACGACGCCCTCGTAGGCCAGGATGTCGACGTCCAGGGTGCGCGGGCCCCAGTGGACGGTGCGGACCCGGCCGAAGGCGTCCTCGATCGCGTTGCCGCGCTCCAGCAGGTCGTGCGGCGGCAGCGTGGTGCGGAGCACGACCACCGCGTTGTAGTAGGCGGGCTGCTCGGCGGGGCCGCCCACAGCCTCCGTCTCGTACACCGCGGAGACGGCCTTGATCTTGAGCCCGGGCGTGTCCGCGAGGGCGTCCACGGCCCCCTGGAGGGTGTCCAGGCGGTTGCCGAGGTTGGAGCCGAGGGCGATCACGGCGAACCGCTGGCTGTGCAGGGTGGTGTCGACCGAGTCCACCCGCTGCTCCAGGTCGAAGGCGCTCGGGGCGGCGGTCGGGTCACTTGTGGTCATCGGACTTCCCCTATGGCTGAGACGGGCCCTACGGCGGGCACCGGACGGACGGTACGGGTCATCCGCGGGTCCGGTGGATGGTCACGGTCACGTCGTCGAACGGCACGGTGATCGGGGCGTCCGGCTTGTGCACGGTCACCTCGACCTCCTCCACCGGATCGTGCTTCAGGCACTGGTCCGCGATCCGCTGGGCCAGCGTCTCGATCAGCTCGACCGGCTCGCCGGCGATGATCGCGGTGACCTCCTCGGCCACGATCCCGTAGTGCGCCGTGCGGGTCAGGTCGTCGTCGGCGGCGGCGGGGCGGGTGTCCAGGTACAGCACCAGGTCCACCACGAAGGTCTGGCCCTCGGCCCGCTCGCGCTCGAAGACGCCGTGGTGGCCGCGGGCGCGCAGGCCTCGCAGGGTGACGCGGTCCAGCAAACGAATCACTGCTCCCAGTCGGACGGGCCCCGCCCGGAGCAGGGCCGCGGGCAGGACGGAGACGGGCGTCGCGCCCGCCGCTGACCTTTTCGAATCTACCCGCGTGGGCCGACAACACCCGACCGTCCTACCCGGCACGAACCGTCGCCACGCGCACCGGAATGGCGATTGACGTGAACGTTCGGTGACCTGCCGGGAATTCTCCGGCCACCGTCCGGCGACGTTTTCCCGCGATTTCCCGCCGCGGCCCGGAATCAGTCCTCGTCGTCCTCGTCGGCGCTGGTCAGAACGGGTGAACCGTGGTGGGACCACAGTTTCCACCCGGCCGGAGTGCGCCGGAAGAGATTCGTGGACACGACCTTTCCGCCGACCAGCGGTCCGAGCTCCCCCTCCTGTTCGGCCTCGCCGCCGGAAAGGATGTTCTCGGTGCACGTGACAAGGGCCACATCGCCGTGCACCTCCGCCTCCTCGTCGGTGAGGATGAACTGGATGTACTCGGTGTTCGCCATGATCAGCATGTAGGAGCGGGTCACCTGGGCCCGCCCGCGCAGCACCGGCCACCCCGGGTGGACGCAGACCACGCCCCCCTTGTCGTCCGCCTCGTCGGCGCCCAGCCAGGCGTCCTCCACCGCCGCGAGGTCGCCGGTCTCCAGCGCCTCGTAGAGCGCCCGGTTGGCGGCCAGGACCGCCTCGCGATCCGCCCCGCCGGCCCGTCGGCCCGCCGTCTCCCCGCTCAACCTGCCGTCACCCGCCATGACCCTCCCGTCTTCGCCAACCGCTTCACTGCCGGGCCGCGCGCTGCCAGGCCGCGACCACCCGGACGGCGTCCGCCGTGCCGGACACGTCGTGCACCCGCACCGCCCAGGCGCCGGCCTGCGCCGACAGCACCGACACCGCGGCGGTGGCGTCGTCGCGCTCCCGGGCCGGGCGCAGCTCCCCGGTTTCCGGGTCGGCCAGCAGCGTACCCAGGAACCGCTTGCGCGATGCGGCGACCAGGACGGGCCGGCCGAGCGCGGTGAGCGCGTCGAGCCGCCCGAGCAGCGCCCAGTTGTGCTCGGCGGTCTTGGCGAAGCCGAGCCCCGGGTCGAGGATCAGCTGGTCCTCCTTGACCCCGGCGGCGAGCAGCGCGTCGACCCGGGCGGTGAGCTCGCCGACCACGTCGGCGACCACGTCGTCGTAGACGGCCAGCCGGTCCATGTCGGCGGACTGCCCGCGCCAGTGCATCACCACGAACGGCGCGCCGGTCCCGGCCACCACCCGGGCCATCGCCGGGTCGGCCAGGCCGCCGGAGACGTCGTTGACGACCAGTGCGCCGGCCTCGACGGCCCGCTCGGCCACCGAGGCCCGCATGGTGTCGACGGAGACCGCCACCCCGGCGGCGGCCAGCTCGCGCACCACGGGGACGACCCGGCGCAGCTCCTCCTCCTCGGGGACGCGCTCCGAGCCGGGGCGGGTGGACTCGCCGCCGACGTCGACCAGGTCGGCGCCCCGGGCCCGCAGCGCGAGCCCGTGGGCGATCGCCTTGGCGGGGTCGTGCCACAGCCCGCCGTCCGAGAAGGAGTCCGGGGTCACGTTGACCACGCCCATGACGGCGCAGCGGTCCAGCCGCGGCAGTCCGGGCGGCAGCGGGAAGGGCACCGAATCGCTCATACCCCCATTATCTGACCGTCCGCTTCCGGCCACCCGGGCCACCCCTGGCGACACGTCCGGGACACGTTCCCGGAGGCGTCCGCCGCGGAGCGCGCAGACGCGGCCGGCCCCCGCCGAGGAGCGTCCTCGACGGGGGCCGGCCGCGCGGTGGCGGGGGTCAGGCGGCCTCGGTGACCGCCGGCCGCGCCTCGCCCGGCAGCAGCCCCTGGCGCTGCGGCTTGCGGCCGAAGCGGGGCATGCCCAGGGTGATGAAGGCCTCGGCCTGCATCGCCGCGAAGCCGATCCGGGGCAGGTCGCGGGTGTTCGGGAAGACCAGGAAGCGGGGCTCCCACTCCGGCTGGAACTTCGCGTTGAACTTGTACAGCGACTCGATCTGGAACCAGCGCGACAGGAACACCAGCAGTCCGCGCCAGGCGCGCAGCACCGGCCCGGCGCCGATCCGCTCGCCGCGGGCCAGCGCGGAGCGGAACATCGCGAAGTTCAGCGAGACCCGGCGAACCCCCATCGCCGGGACGGCCTGCAGCGCGGCGACGATCAGCAGCTCGTTCAGGCCCGGGTCGGCCGCCCGGTCGCGGCGCATCAGCTCCAGCGAGATGCCGTCCCGGCCCCAGGGCACGAAGTGCAGCACGGCCTTGAGGTCGTCGTCGGCCTCGCCCTCCTCGGGCGCCTTGTGGGCGGTGACCACCACGCAGTCGTCGTCGCCCGGGTCGCCGAAGCGGCCGAGCGCCATCGAGAAGCCGCGCTCGGTGTCGGTGCCGCGCCAGCGGGCCGCGGCGTCGGCGATCCGCAGCTTCTCCTCCGGGGTCAGCTCGGCCACCCGGCGGACCTGGCAGGAGTAGCCGTTGCGCTCGATCCGCTTGACCATCTGGCGGACGTTGCGCATGGCCCGGCCGGCGAGCGAGAAGGTCGCGGTGTCGACGATCGCCTCGTCGCCCAGCTCCAGCGCGTCCAGCCCCGCCTCGCGGGTCCAGACCTCGCCGCCGACCTCGCTGCAGCCCATCACGGCCGGCACCCAGGCGTGCTCGCGGGCCTCGGCCATGAACACCTTGATCGCGCCCGGCCAGGCCTCGACGTCGCCGACCGGGTCGCCGGAGGCGAGCATCACGCCGGAGACCACCCGGTAGGAGATCGCCGCCTTGCCGGTGGGCGAGAACAGCACGCTCTTGTCCCGGCGCAGCGCGAAGTAGCCGAGCGAGTCGCGCGCGCCGTGCCGGTCCAGCAGCGCCCTGACCTTCTCCTCGTCCTCGGCGGTCAGCTCCGGCTTGGGCTTCTCCGGCCGCAGCGCCAGGTAGGTGGTGGTGAAGGCGGTGATCAGGCCCATCCCGCCGAGCAGGTAGCCGACCAGGTCCTCGATCCGGTCCGAGTTGTAGTGCACCGGGCCCTCGAAGCCGAAGAGCCCGTAGACCACGTGCTCCAGCCGCTGGTACAGCCCGGGGTGGCCCAGCTCGTACTTGGTCCTGGTGCTGACGATCAGCAGGCCGAGCAGGACGCTGAAGGCCCCCAGCACGACCAGGTTGACCACGGCGCGCCAGCGGGTGCGCGGGTCCGCCTTGGCGTAGAACTCGCGCCGGTGCACCAGCATGACCGCGAACAGCACCAGCGAGACGACCGCCGGACCGTACTGGTGCCAGCGCAGCAGGTGCAGCGCCGCGCCGACCGGCAGCAGCACGCACACCGCGCGCCAGGCGCGCCGCTTGCGCCGGCGCAGGGCGTGCGCGAGCAGCACCAGCAGCAGGCCGATCATCAGGGTTCCGGCGGCGGCCAGGGTGGTGGTGCCGCCGGGCAGCTGTCCGGCGAAGGTGTGCACCTTGGTGTGCCGGAGCTTGGGGAACACCGCGCTCGCGATGTCCACCAGCCCGATCAGCAGACAGGCGTAGCCGACCGCGCCGGGGAGCCAGGCCCTCGGAACGGCGGCCGCCTGGGTGCGCAGCGACTGCAGGCCGCGGCGGCGCGGCGGCTGCTCGGGGCTCGGCTCAACGGACACGGGGACGCTCATGGGGGTTCAGCGTAGAGGCTGTGGCGGCGTGTCCGGCCACTCCGGGACGGGAGCCGTGATGGACCTTCATTCCTTTTCCTTCATCGAGCAATACGCACACCAAGGAACCGGAAAAGAAGGGTAAACCGGCGCCCTTGGAGCACTGAGAACTGAGCCGAGGGGTGGGTGCCGGAGCCCCTCACCGCGTGGCGCGACGGACCCCCGCTTGCGTCCTACGTACGGTGGACGCCGCATTTTAGGGCGTCGGTTGCGCACGAGCGCAGTCGGCCTCCCGGGCTCTCCCGGCGCCCGGACAGCCTAGCCGCGCTGGCCCGGGCTGACGGACCGCCAGACGATGAAGCCTGCACCGACAGTGTCCCACCGGAAGGCCGACGGTATGGAACTGACCAGCGACGCACTGATGAACTCGCTGCTCGCCCTGGGTGCGGCGGCACTCGTCACCACCCTCTGGGTCTGGCCCAGACTGGCGCGGCAGCGGCCGCTGCCGGTGCTCGGCCGGATGGGGCTGCTGACGGTGACTCAGGCCTCGGTGCTCGCGGTGCTGGCGCTCAGCGTCAACAACTCGTTCGGGTTCTACACCTCATGGGACGACCTGCTCAGCCCCGGCGGCACCAAGCTCGCCCTCGCCGGCAACGAGAACCACCAGGGCGGCGCCCCGGCCGACGACACCCTGCTGGAGCCGACCGCCGAGGGGGGCATGGAGACCGTCGGGGACCTGCCCAGAGGGGCACCCGAGGAGGTCGGAAAGGTCGAGTCGGTCCGGATCACCGGCAAGGAGACCGGACTGTCCGACCAGATGTTCGTCTACCTGCCGCCGGAGTACTTCGACCCGAAGCTCGGCCTGACCCGCTTCCCGGTGCTGCTGGCCGTCGCCGGCTACCCCGGCACCACCCTCAACCTGCTGAAGGACCTGCCGGTCATCCAGACCGCCGCGGAGCTCCAGCGCTCCGGAAGGATGCAGCCGGCCGTCGTGGTGCTGGCCCGCCCGACCCTCACCCCGCCGCGCAACACCGAGTGCGTGGACGTCGTCGGCGGGCCGCGCACCGAGACCTGGTTCACCAAGGACGTCCCCGAGGCGCTGCACTCCGCCTACCGGATCGGCCGCTCCCCCGCCTCCTGGGGCGTCTTCGGCTACTCGACCGGCGGCAGCTGCGCGCTGCGGCTGGCGATGCGCTTCCCCGGCGTCTTCGGCAGCGCGGGCGGGCTGCACGCCGACTTCAAGGTCAACGAGGACCAGTTCACCGGCGGCAGCCTGTTCGGCGGGGACCGGGCGCCGGCCGAGCAGAGCGACCTCGCCTGGCGGCTGCAGAACCTGCCCGCACCCGCCCTGTCGATGCTGGTGGTCTCCACCCGCAAGGAGGGCGACTACCCGCAGACCGTCCAGTTCGTCGAGCTGGCCCAGCAGGTCGCCGCCGCCAACCCGCAGTTCCAGGTGGAGTCGATGTACCTGGACGACGGCGGCCACAACTTCGAGAGCTGGGTGCGCGAGCTGCCCGCCTCGCTGGAGTGGATGGGCCACCACCTCGGCTGACCCCGAACACCCCCAGGAGGGTGAATACCGGCCGGTCGGGCACAGGGTCCGCCGCCGCGGGGGGAGGTATCTCGACCGCCCCGGCCGAACGACGGCCGGGGCCGCCCCGGATCCGGGCAGGAGGCCCCATGCTCAGCACCCGATCGCTCTTCGACGAGATCTACCGGAACGACGAGGCCTACCAGCTGTTCTGCAGCATCGCCGCCGGCGGCGAGGACCAGGGCGGGTGGGAGAACGAACGGATCACCGAGCTCACGCGCGACCCGGTGCTCGCCCCGAAGATCGCCCGGCACGGCGCCGACGAGCGCAAGCACGGCCGGATCTTCGCCCAACTGCTCCACAAGCGCGGCCTGCCGAAGGTCGACGTGCCCGCCGAGGCCGACTACTGCATGCTGCTGGAGCGCCAGGGCGTCGGCCTCGCCCATGAGCGGCTCACCACCGCCGTCCCGCTGACCGACCGCGAGATCATCACCTACCTGGCGCACAGCCGGGTCACCGAGCAGCGCGCGGCCGAGCAGATGCGCCAGCTCGTCAAGGTCTACGGGGACAACCCCGACCTCGGACGGGCGATGCGGATGATCTCGGCGGACGAGGACAACCACCTCGCCTACTGCCACGAGGAGCTGCTGCGGCTGGCCTCCGCGGGCCACGGGCCGTACATCCGGCACGTGCTGGAGACCAGCGCCCGCGGCGAGATCCGCACCCACCGGGACGTCGGCCTCGCGGTGACGTCCCGGATGGCGGGGATCCTCGGGTGGCCGCGCTGGCAGCTGGCCGTGGTCGCGGCCGGGGTGCGGGCGCTCTACCTGTACGACCTGCTGTACGGCTGGCGGCGGATGGTGCGGCTGCGGATGCCCGCGCGCCGCAACGCGCTGGGCACCCCGGCGCCGCCGCACACCGAGCACGAGCACGAGCGCGAGCCGATCTGATCGGCCCGCGCCCGTCCGGCCCGACGGGGCCGCCGCGACCCGGTCAGCGCCCGATGATGAGGCTCATCGCCTCGGCCCGGGTGGCCGGGTCGCGCAGCTGCCCGCGCACGCAGGAGGTGATGGTCTTGGCGCCGGGCTTGCGGATGCCGCGCATCGACATGCACATGTGCTCGCACTCGACCACGACGATCGCCCCGCGCGGCTCCAGGATCCGCATCAGCGCGTCGGCGACCTGGCTGGTGAGCCGCTCCTGCACCTGCGGCCGGCGGGCGTAGACGTCGACCAGCCGGGCCAGCTTGGACAGGCCGGTGATCTTGCCGCTGGTGGACGGGATGTACCCGACGTGCGCGACGCCCCGGAACGGCACCAGGTGGTGCTCGCAGACGGAGGTCAGCTCGATGTCCTTGACCAGCACCATCTCGTCGTGGCCCAGGTCGAAGGTGGTGGTCAGGACGTCCTCGGGCTCCTGCCAGAGGCCCGCGAATATCTCCTTGTAGGCCCGCGCCACCCGGGCCGGGGTCTCCAGCAGGCCCTCGCGGTCCGGGTCCTCCCCGACGGCCAGCAGCAGCTCGCGGATCGCGTTCTCGGCGCGCTTCTGGTCGAAGGTGCCGACGGCGGGCGGACCGTCGAGCGTCACCGGGTCGATCATGCGGGCCTCGCTTACTGGTTGACGAACAAGGGTTGAACAGCACGGATGCCGCGCCTCCAGGGTACAAACCCCGGTGACGCGGCATCCATTCCGTCGGGTGCCGGAGCTCCCGTCAGTCCTCGGTCGGCGGTTCGACCGGCAGCGGCGGCAGCTTCACCACGTCGGCCGGGGCGGCCTCGACGGCGGCGGCGGCACCGTTGGTGAGCGCCAGCTCCTTCGGGGACTGCACCGGCGGGCGGGTGGACGGCGTCCGGCGGGCGGAGCCGGTCCAGGCCGGACGGGCCGGGCGCTTGACGATCGGCGCGAAGATCTCGGCGATCTGCTCCTTGTTGAGGGTCTCCTTCTCCAGGAGCTCCAGGACCAGGTTGTCGAGCACGTCGCGGTTCTCGACCAGGATCTCCCAGGCCTCGTTGTGCGCGGCCTCGATGAGCTTCTTGACCTCCTCGTCGACCAGCCCGGCGACCTCCTCGGAGTAGTCGCGCTGGTGGCCCATCTCACGGCCCAGGAACGGCTCCGCGTTGTCGCTGCCGAACTTGATCGCGCCCAGCCGCTCGGTCATGCCGTACTGGGTGACCATGGCCCGCGCGGTGGCGGTGGCCTTCTCGATGTCGTTCGAGGCACCGGTGGTCGGGTCGTGGAAGACCAGCTCCTCCGCCGCGCGCCCGCCCAGCATGTACGCCAGCTGGTCCAGCATCTCGTTGCGGGTGGTGGAGTACTTGTCCTCCTCCGGCAGCACCATGGTGTAGCCGAGGGCCCGGCCGCGGGACAGGATGGTGATCTTGTGCACCGGGTCGCTGTACTGGCAGGCCGCCGCCACCAGGGCGTGGCCGCCCTCGTGGTACGCGGTGATCTTCTTCTCCTTGTCGGACATGATCCGCGTGCGCTTCTGCGGACCCGCCACGACGCGGTCGATCGCCTCGTCCAGGATGTTGTTGTCGATCAGCTTCTTGTCCGAGCGGGCGGTCAGCAGCGCCGCCTCGTTCAGGACGTTCGACAGATCGGCACCGGTGAAGCCGGGGGTGCGCTTGGCGACGGCCGAGAGGTCGACGTCGGGCGCGATCGGCTTGCCCTTCTGGTGCACCTTGAGGATGTCCAGACGGCCCTGGAGGTCGGGGCGCTCGACCGCGATCTGGCGGTCGAAGCGGCCCGGGCGCAGCAGCGCCGGGTCCAGGATGTCCGGGCGGTTGGTGGCGGCGATCAGGATGACGCCGCCCTTGACGTCGAAGCCGTCCATCTCGACCAGCAGCTGGTTGAGGGTCTGCTCGCGCTCGTCGTGACCGCCGCCGAGGCCCGCGCCGCGGTGCCGGCCGACGGCGTCGATCTCGTCGACGAAGACGATCGCCGGGGCGTTCGCCTTGGCCTGCTCGAAGAGGTCGCGGACGCGGCTGGCGCCGACACCGACGAACATCTCGACGAAGTCGGAACCCGAGATCGAGTAGAACGGCACGCCGGCCTCGCCCGCGACGGCGCGCGCCAGCAGGGTCTTGCCGGTACCGGGCGGGCCGTAGAGCAGCACGCCCTTGGGGATCTTGGCGCCGACGGCCTGGAACTTGGCCGGCTCCTGCAGGAACTCCTTGATCTCGTGGAGCTCCTCGACCGCCTCGTCCGCGCCGGCGACGTCGGCGAAGGTGGTCTTCGGGGTGTCCTTGGTGAGCAGCTTCGCCTTGGACTTGCCGAACTGCATGACGCGCGAGCCGCCGCCCTGCATCTGGTTCATCAGGAACAGGAAGACCAGCACGATGATCACAATGGGCAGCATCGACAGCAGCAGGCTGACGAGGGTGCTCTGCTTCTCCGGGCTGACGGTGTAGCCCTCGGAGAGCGTGCTCTGGTCGTTGTCGTTGATCTGGGCCTGCAGCTTGTCGGCGATCGCGACGCCCTGGTCGCCGATGTACGAGGCCTGGAACTTGCTGCCGGACTGCGCCTTGCCGCTGCTCACGGCGGGCAGCTTGGCCCCGTCCTTCAGCTGGATCTTGATGGTGTTCGAATCACCTGTGGTGATCTGCGCCGACTTGACCTGCTTCGCGTCGATCGCTGCGACGACCTGACCGGTGTCCACCGTCTTGTAGCCGTTCGAGTCCGAAACGACCTGCATCAGCACGATGACGGCGAGGACGGCCAGCACGATCCACATGATCGGCGCACGGAAGTATCGCTTGACGTCCATCCATGCGGGGCGTTGCCGCCCCGTCCCTCCTGCCACTCAACGGCGCCGCGTGGCTCTGGGCCGCCGGCGCATTCGGTCACTGCTCATGTGAAGAGCGGTTGATTGGACCGTACCGCAGTACGACCGCCATAGGGCGGGAGCACGGCGATACGGCGTTCTTCTATGGTCCCCCGGATCCAACGGGCGGGAACAGGCTGCTGTTCCCGCCCGTCGCCCGAACGGGTCTCAGCCGCCGTAGACGTGCGGGGCGAGGGTGCCGATGAACGGCAGGTTGCGCAGCTTCTCCGCGTAGTCGAGGCCGTAGCCGACGACGAACTCGTTGGGGATGTCGAAGCCGACGTACTTGACGTCGATCTCGACCTTGGCGGCGTCCGGCTTGCGCAGCAGGGCGCAGACCTCCAGGGAGGCCGGGCCGCGCGAGCCCAGGTTGCCGAGCAGCCAGGACAGGGTCAGGCCGGAGTCGATGATGTCCTCGACGATCAGCACGTCGCGGCCGGCGATGTCGGTGTCGAGGTCCTTCAGGATCCGCACGACGCCGGACGACTTCGTGCCCATCCCGTAGGAGGAGACGGCCATCCAGTCCATGGTGACCTGCGAGTGCAGGGTGCGGGCGAGGTCCGCCATGACCATCACGGCCCCCTTGAGGACGCCGACGATCAGCAGGTCCTTGCCTGCGTAGTCCCGGTCGATGCGCTCGGCCAGCTCCAGGAGCTTGGCGTCGATCTCGTCCTTGCTGATGAGCACCTTCGCGAGGTCAGCGCCCATGTCGTTCTGGTCCACCGGGGATACGTCCTCAAACGTGTCGGGGTCTGGATGGCCGGCGGCCGGCTCCCCCGGGGCATGCGCGCCCGTCAGTCGCCCTGTCGCCGAAAGACCAGCGTGCCACACCGCCGGGTCGCTTCGACGCCCCCGGGTAGGTGCAGCGGCCCCTGGCCGCGCCATCCGGTGACCAGCAGGTCGATCGTTTCCAGGTGCCGGGCGAACAGGTCGCCGGCCGGACAGCCCGCCCGCAGCGCCGCCCGGCGCAGCACCCGGCGGCGCACGGCGGGCGGCAGTTCGGCCAGCTTCACGGCGTCCAGGGCGCCCTCGCCCGCACGGATGTCGCGCTCGGCCAGCGCGGCCCACTGGTCGAGCGCGTCGGCGTCGTCGCGGAAGAGCCGGGCGGTGCGGGCCAGCGCCTCGACCACGCCGCCGCCCAGGTGCTTCTCCAGCACCGGCAGCACCTCGTGGCGGACCCGGGAACGGGTGTAGGCCGGGTCGCAGTTGTGCGGGTCGTCCCAGACCGGGATCGCCTGGGCGGAGCAGGCCTGCCGGGTGGCGGCCCGGTCCAGCTCCAGCAGCGGACGGCGGTAGCGGCCCTTCTGGGCCGGCATGCCGGCCAGTGAGCGGGAGCCCGAGCCGCGGGCCAGGCCCAGCAGGACGGTCTCGGCCTGGTCGTCGCGGGTGTGGCCGAGCAGGACGGCGACCGCGCCGTGCCGCTCGGCTGCCTCGTCCAGCGCGGCGTAGCGGGCGTCCCGGGCGGCCGCCTCCGGACCGCCGGCCCGGCCGACCCGCACGGCGACCGCCTCGACCGGGTCCAGGCCCAGCTCGCGCAGCCGGCCGGCGACCTGGGCGGCGCGGTCGGCGGAGCCCGCCTGCAGGCCGTGGTCGACGGTGACGGCGCCGACCCGCAGACCGATCTTGGGGGCCTCGAAGGCGGCCGCGATGGCGAGCGCCATGGAGTCCGCACCGCCGCTGACGGCGACCAGGACCAGCGGGGAGCCGGGCGCGGCGGGGGTGCGGGGCAGCCCGGAGGGGTGGCGGTGGGCGTTGCCGATCAGCGTGGTGCCGACGGCGGCGACGGGCAGCGCGGCGGCCAGCGGCGCGCCGCCGGTGCGCTCGTGCGGCTCCCGGGCGGGCGCGGTGAAGGTGGAACCGACCTCGGCGGCGAGGTCGGTGAGGGTGCGGCGAACGGCCAGGCGTATCGCGGCGACGGCGGGGTGAGGGCCCACGGCGACGACTCCTCGCGGAGGGGGACAGGACGGCGGGGAACGCGGCGGGGGACCGCGCATCCGTGCGCGCCCTGTTACCGGGCGCTCACAGATGGTGGCAGAAAGGAGGCACCCGCTACGCCACCCGCGCCACCGGTACGACCACCGTCCCACGTTCGGGTGAATGAAGAAACGTATCTTCACCCACCATGTGCACGGCTGGACCACCCGTACGAACGGGTTTGGGCGCACGCCTCCCCGGTGTCACCGCGCGACGCGGGCCACCCAGGCGGCGGGGTCGTGGATCTCCTCCTTGGTCGGAAGGGTGTTCGGGGACGTCCAGACCCGGTTGAAGCCCTCCATGCCGACCTGGTCGACGACGCCCCGGACGAAGACCGCGCCGTCCTGGTACTGGCGGAGCTTGGCGTCCATGCCGAGCAGTCGGCGCAGCACCAGGTCCAGCCGGTTGGCGCCGCGGTCCCGGCGCTGCTGGAACTTCTCGCGGATCTCGGCGACGCTCGGCACCACGGCCGGGCCCACGCCGTCCATCACGACGTCCGCGTGTCCCTCCAGCAGGGACATCACGGCGGTCAGCCGGCCGAGGATCTCCCGCTGGGCGGGCGACTGGACGATCTCCAGCAGCCCGGCCGACGACGCGGCGTTGTCGCCCCGGCCGCCGCCCAGGCCCGGCAGCCCGGCGCCCAGCGAGCCGGCGGCGTCGCGCAGCCGCTCCAGCAGCGCGCCCGGGTCGACGTCCGTCTCGGCCAGGAAGGACTGCACCTCGGACTGGATGTGGTCGCGCAGCCAGGGCACCGCGGTGAACTGGGTGCGGTGGGTCTCCTCGTGCAGGCAGACCCAGAGCCGGAAGTCGGCCGGGTCGACGTCCAACTCCCGCTCCACGTGCACGATGTTGGGCGCCACCAGCAGC
This sequence comes from Kitasatospora sp. NPDC057692, assembly GCF_042799475.1. NCBI lineage: Bacteria > Bacillati > Actinomycetota > Actinomycetes > Kitasatosporales > Streptomycetaceae > Kitasatospora > Kitasatospora sp. NPDC057692. The sequence continues at coordinate 14,397 of NZ_JBHVIV010000046.1, forward strand.
AGCCGGCCGGGGCCGGGGCCCTCGGGGCCGAGCCGGGGCTTGTCGAACAGCGCGGCCGGGCTGTCCGGCGCCTCCAGCGAGGGCTCGCCCGGGGCGAAGGTCTCGTACTGGCCGAGCACCTTGGTGGCCAGGAACGCCAGCAGCGCACCGACCTCGATTCCGGTGGCCTTCTCCCCCACCGTGCCGAACACCGCGGAGGCCGACCCGTTCGTCCGGCGCGCCTGGAGCTTCTCCACCAGCGGCTGCACGATGGTGCGGAAGCCCGCCACGTTGGCCCGCACCCAGCCGGGCCGGTCCACGATCAGCACCGGGGTCGCGGCCGCCTCGGCCAGGCTGCTGGAGCGCATGCCGGTGAACCCCCGGACGTGCTCCTCGGCCGCCAGCGCGTGCCGGCGCAGCTCGGCGACCACCGCGGCCGCCTCGGCCCGGCTCACCTCCGGCCCCGGCCGCACCAACCTGGTCGCGGTCGCGACCGCGAGATTCCAGTCGACCATGTCGGCACCGCCGCTCGCGCTCGTCATGCCCTCACCGTACGTGCTCCCGCCCGCCTGGGGGAGCCGGAACGGCCGGTCAATGGCCGGTCGATGGCCGCCCGCCGACGCCCGGAGCCCCGCAGCCCCGGCCCACCGCGGCGGTGCCGGCCCGGCCCGGCACCCGAAGCACCCACCCGCACCGGGACGCCGCCCCGCCACCTCGGCGGAGCCACCCCGCCCCGACCCGCAGGGCGCCCACCCCTGCCGACACGGCCGCACCGGGGAACCCCGGGCACGGCCACCCGGCTCTGACGGCCCCCCATACGACCTGCGGGCCGCAGCCGCCGCCCCTCCCCGGGACACTCCGGCAGCCACCGCCCGCACACGCCACAACGGCCTCACCTCGCGCCCGAAAGACCCGCCCGGACCTCGACCAACCACTCGACCCACAGCGCCACCACCACGCGCGCAGCCCCAACCATCGACCGCACCCGAGCGTCCCGGCACCGCACACGCCAGAACGGCGTCACCCCGCACCCGAAAAACCCACCAGAACCTCAACCAACCACTCGACCCACAGCGCCGGCCCAGCCCCGACCGCCGACGATCACCCCGGCACGAGCGGCCCACCGGCCGTGCCAGGCCCACCCGGGGCCGGGGCGCGTCACGTGGGCTCCCGGTCGGCCGACCGGGAGCGCGGGCCCGCCTCGGGTAGACCCCCCGGGCGGGAACCGCGAGGCCGGGCCTCCCCGCTGAAAGCCGAAGGGCCAGGGCACGTCACTCGGGACTCCCGGCCCCGCCCGAAGGACGGGCCCGGCCGGGCGGAACGCCCCGGGGCGGGAACCACGAGGCCGGGGCTCACGGCGGGGGTCAGTGGCAGCCGCAGGCGGCGAGGCGGGCCACCACGCGGTCCATCGCGGTGCGGGCGGTGTCGGCGGGGGCGGTGGTGCGGGTCATCAGGGCGAAGGAGAGCAGGCGGCCGTCGGCGTCCACGACGGTGCCGGCCAGGGTGTTGACGCCGCTCAGGCTGCCGGTCTTGGCGCGGACCAGGCCGGCCGCGTCCGCGGCGCCCGAGGTGGAGCCGAAGCGCTTGCCGAGGGTGCCGGTGAATCCGGCGATCGGCAGGCCGGTCAGCACCGGGCGCAGCGCGGGGTGTTGGGCGGAGGCGGCCAGCGCGAGCAGCTTCACCAGGACGACCGGCGGGATCGCGTTGCCGGTGTGCAGGCCGCTGCCGTCGTTGATCACCACGCCGGCCGTCGGCACCCCGAGCCGGGCGAGTTCCTGGGTCACGGCGGTGGCGGCGCCCTCGAAGCTGGCCGGCTGGTGGGCGGCGATCGCGGCCTGCCGGGCGATCGCCTCGGCGAGGGTGTTGTCGGAGGTGGTCAGCAGCCGCTCGACCAGCCGGGCCACGGTCGGCGACTCGACCCGGCCGAGCACGGGCGCGTCGGCGGCGGCCGGCGCGGTGGCCTGCTTCGGCTTGCCCTGGACGGTGATGCCCTGGGCCTTGAGCAGGTTGGCGAAGGCCTCGGCGGCCGCCGAGGCCGGATCGCCGACGCGGGCGGGCGCGTCCTCGCGGCTCTTCGGGTCGGCCTTGCCCTCGTCGACCATCAGCGGCGTCACCGCGGCGATGTTCTCGTTGTCGTGGTTCTTGTGCAGCGGGGCGCCGGTGTAGAGGGAGACGTCGTAGTCGAGCGCGACGGCGGTGGTGCCCGCGGTCTTCAGCGCGGCGGCGGTCTGCCGGGCCAGCGCGTCCAGCGAGGCGGGGGCGGTGTCCGGGTCCGCGGGGACGCCGCCGATCTGCACCTGGTCGGCAGGCAGGCCGGTCAGCGTCGGGTCGCCGCCACCCACGAGGGTGATCCCGCCGGTGGCCGCGTTCTTGACGACCCTGGTGGCGAGCCGGGTGTCGCCGGGGATCAGCGACAGGGCCGCGATCGAGGTGGCCAGCTTGGTGGTGGACGCCGGGGTGACGGCGGCGTTCTCGCCGTTCCCGTAGAGGAGTTGGCCGTCGGCGGCGTCCGCGACGGCCAGGCCGACGGTGCCGAGGTTCTTGTCGGCGAGCACGGCGGCGAGCGCCTGCTGGAGTCCCTGGGCGGTGGGCAGCCCGGTGTCCGGTCCGGCCCCGGCGGCGGCCAGCACCGTCCCGGCGGGCGCCGGCCGGTCGGCCCCGGTGGACTTGGCGGCGGGCGGGGTGGTGGCGGTCCCGGCGGGTGCCGGCGCACCGGGGGCGGGGCCGGTGGCGCTCGCGGACGGGTGGGGCGACTCGCCGGTCCGGTGTCCCGGCCCGGTGCCGTTCCGGTCCCCCTTGTCCCCCTTGCCGCCCTTGCCGTCGTCCCGTCGGCCGTTGCCCTCGTCCTCGTCCCCCTGGGCGTTCCCGGCGGTCCGGCCACCCGGCGAGGCCGATCCGGTCGGCGTCGGGGACGGCTGCGCGTACGCACCGCCCGCGCCGAGCACCGTTCCGGCGACCAGCAACGCCGCCCCGAACAGCCCGGCGGCCGTCCCCCCGCGTCGGTCTCCCGACCCAGCCCCTGCTCGCACCGACCCGGCCCCTTTCCTGAGCACTCACTCCCGTAGGAGACACTTGGATTCTGTCAGTCCCTACCTTGGAGGAACCGTTGGAGTTCGACGTCCTTATCGAAATCCCGAAGGGCTCTCGTAACAAGTACGAGGTCGACCACGAGACCGGCCGTCTGCGGCTCGACCGGATGCTCTTCACCTCGACCCGCTACCCGGCCGACTACGGCTACGTCGAGGGCACCCTGGCGGACGACGGTGACCCGCTGGACGCCCTGGTCATCCTGGACGAGCCGACCTTCCCCGGTTGCCTGATCAAGTGCCGCGTCATCGGCATGTTCAAGATGACGGACGAGGCCGGCGGCGACGACAAGCTGCTCTGCGTCCCGGCGACGGACCCGCGCTGGGAGCACCTGCAGGACATCCACCACGTGTCGGAGTTCGACCGCCTGGAGATCCAGCACTTCTTCGAGGTCTACAAGGACCTGGAGCCGGGCAAGTCCGTCGAGGGCGCCAACTGGGTCGGCCGCACCGAGGCCGAGGCCGAGGTCACCGCGTCGATCAAGCGCCTGGCGGAGCAGGGCGGTCACTGAGCCGTCGTGCCCATCTCGTCCGTCCGGCGGTCCGTCCGCCGGGGCGCTTCGAGGTAGGTCGAGGCAGTCGGAGGCCGGGGTTCGCGGAGTTTTCCGCGGATCCCGGCCTTCGCCGTTCCCGGGGGCGGGCGATTCTTCCCGACACCCTGTCGGCATGACAGGAGATTAGGTTAGGCTAACCAAAGCAATCGGGGGTGTACTCGATCTCTGGAGGCCCGCATGCCCATACCCGAGCAGCCCGTCGTCCCGTTCTCCACCGTGCTGCGCACCGCCAGCAGTGCCGAGCACGAGGCCGCGGAACAGTCGTCCTTCATGAGCAGGCTGCTCGGCGGGCACCTCGGCGTCGACGCCTACGCCGACCTCACCGGCCAGCTCTGGTTCGTCTACCGCGCGCTGGAGGAGCGGACCGCCGAGCTGTCGGAGCACCCGGTGGCCGGCCCGTTCATCGATCCCGCGGTGCTGCGGACCGAGGCCATCGAGCGCGACCTGGCCCACCTGCGCGGTCCGGACTGGCGCGAGGGGCTCGCCCCGCTGCCCGCGACCTCCGCGTACGTCGCCCGTCTGGAGGAGCTCGCGGCGCAGTGGCCGGCGGGCTACGTCGCCCATCACTACACCCGCTACCTGGGTGACCTGTCCGGGGGCCAGATCATCCGGGGCATCGCCGAGAAGACCTGGGGCTTCGAGCGCAAGGGCGACGGCGTGCGGTTCTACGTCTTCGAGGGCGTGGACAACCCGGCCGCCTTCAAGCGCGACTACCGGGCCAAGCTGGACGCCGCCGGCCTGGCCATGGACGAGGTCGAGCGCCGCCGGGTGGTCGAGGAGTGCAAGCGCGCCTTCCAGCTGAACGGCGCCCTCTTCCGCGACCTGGACACCCGGTACCCGCTGAGCGCCTGAACGACTGAACGGGAGCAGGAAGTCGGACCGGCCGACTTCCTGCTCCTTGCGTATCAGCCCAGGCCGAACCAGGGAAGGCACTCCCGCAGTCCCTCGGTCTTCACCGCGACCCGCTCGCTCTCCCGCCACCGGTCGGCGGTGAGGCGGAGCCTGCGCAGGACGACGGACTTCCCGCGGACGACGTGGTGCTCGATGCCGTCCTCGCGGTACCCCAGCTTGCCCGACACCCCCAGCGAAGCCGCGTTGTCCGCGTAGGCGCCCGAGACTGCGTGCCGCGCGTCGAGCCCGGCGAAGGCCAGGTGGAGGACGGCGGCGCGCATCTCGGTCCCCAGGCCCTGCCCGTGGTGGCTCCGGCCGAGCCACGACCCGGTGTGCACTTCGCGACGGATCGCGAAGTCCCGGGCGCTGATGCCCTGGGTGCCGACGACGACGCCGTCCCGCAGCACCACGAGGTTCAACTCCCAGTCCTCCGGCTGCCACACCCCCCAGCAGCGCCAGTGGTACTGCAGGACGCTCCGGGCCCGCTGCTCGGGCTCGACGTCCGTCCAGGCGACGGTGAAGGGCTGCACGGCCGGGTCGTGCACACCCTCGGCCGCCAGCGAGGCCAACGCGGAGAGTTCGCCGGGGTTCGGCAGCCGCAGTTCCAGGCGCGGGGTGGTCAGCCGCAGTCCGGCGAGCGGCCAGTGCGTCATCAGGCTCATGCAGGGCAATTCTCCCGATCCATCGCGCCCGGGACCACTGGATATCGCCGGCACGAAGCGGCGTGGAGCAGGAAGTCGGCTGCTCCGACTTCCTGCTCCGGCGTCGTTGTCACCGGCGCGCGCGGCGGCGGTTGTCGGGGTTGGTTTCGGGGCTGAAGTGGCGGGCCTGGCGGGCGATCCAGGCGTATTCGGGGGCGCCCTCGGGGGAGGTACGGAGTTCCCAGCGGCCGTGGCGGGTGATGGGCGGCGGGGGCGGGCCGATCTTGAGGGTGGTGAGGACGCCGGTGATCACGGTGGCGAGGGCGAGGGCGAGGAGGACGGCGAGGGCGCCGATGCAGAGGGTGGTCATCACCGGCTCGCTTCACGGAGGAGTTCGAGGAGGTTGAGGAGGGTGGCGACGGAGGTGTCCCCGAAGGCGACGAGGAGACGACCGTCAACGGTGGCGCCGTTGACGCGGGCGGAGGCCCACTGGACGCCGAAGGGCTTGCCGCGGTCGTGGAGTTCGCGCAGGAGCGCGGTGACCTCCGGCTCGGTGTAGGTGCGCAGGTACGGGTCGTGGGGTTCGAGGGGGATCTTCACGCGGCGGCGTCCAGCTCGAACCAGGTGACCTTGCCGGTCTTGACGGGTTCGACGCCGAAGCGGTGGGTGAGGGCGCGCACGAGGTCAAGTCCTCGCCCGGAGACGGCGTAGGGATCGGCGCTCACGCGGGACTCGGGCAGGTCGGGACACCCGTCGCAGACGGCGACACGGAGCACGGCGGGCTGGAGGGAGACCAGGACCGCCGGGGACGGGGAGCCCGCGTGCTGCCAGGCATTGATGTAGAGCTCGTGGAAGGCGAGTTCGGCGTCGGCGATGACGTCGGGCGGCCAGCCGGCGGACCGGAGGATGGCACGGAGTTCGGTGCGGGCGATGGAGCAGTCCGGCGGGTTGAGGGCACGCATGACAGACCTCCATGGGAGTGGGAGGGGAGAGCAGAGGGAACGTCGCCGCGGACGAGGCCAGCCCGGACCTGGCTGCTCCGCGGCGCGAACGGGCAGCATGCGCCTACTGCCCTGGGAACAAGCGCCACTGACGATCCGCTATGTGATCGAGGCAACACTGACGGTAAGTCATCAGGTTCCACGCGTGCAACACGATCCGGGAAGATTGGCCCAGCGGGTGAGGGGCCTCACCCGCGCGAGTGGCATCCCGAGCCCTTACGGCGAGAGACTGCTCGGACACGGAAGGGAATCCCTTGGCACTCAGGACCCACATCAGTGAGAGGCAGCGGCGCTTCGGCGCTGAACTGAGGCGCCTGCGGGAGGGCGCCGGGTTGGCGGTCAAAGATGCCGGCGCGCTCGTCGGCATGGGCGGCCCGCAGCTCAGCCACATCGAGGCCGGACGAACCGGGCTGGATCCGGATCGGTTGACGATCCTGCTGGAAGCTTTCGGTCTCACGGATGAGACCTATGTGAGCGCTCTCCATCAGATGGGGCTCAGCAATGGGAAGGGCTGGTGGAGTGCCTTCAAGGGCGTCGTCAACCAACCAGCCCTCGATCTGGCCGAGTCCGAGTCGACCGCTACGTTGCTTTCCAACTACGAGACCTTGCTGATTCCTGGGCTGCTTCAGGTTCCCAGCTACAGCGAGGTCATACTCAGCAGCGACCAGAAGAAGGTGGCGTTCCGCCAAGGTCGCCAGCGGGCACTGGAGGGAACCGGAGCTGTTCCCTTTCATGCAGTGATCCACGAGGCCGCTCTACGCACCCGATTCGGCGGCCGGGACGCAATGAGGGATCAGCTGGACCATCTGGTCGAGGTCAGCGAACTCCCTCACGTCACCATCCAGGTCCTCCCCTTCCGCTGCACCGACTACGTCTCCACGGGAACGCCGTTCATGATCCTGCATGGTCCGCACCGGGATCTGGACACCGTGCTGACGGAGCATCCGAGCGGCACTTCGTACTTGAGTGAGCCGGCGGACATCACGGCCTACCACTCAAAGTTCGAGCGGCTCACGTCCCTTGCGCTCCCCGCGCTGGATGCATCCCGCCCTCTACGATCTCGGGTCGAACCCGACTCCTGGGGACTGGTTCAACACCTCCGCTACACCCTCTAAGGAAGGCGCACATGTCACGGATCGACTGGCAGAAGTCCAGCTTCAGCGGAGATGATTCCAACTGTGTCGAGATCCGCACGGGAGCCGGTCTGATCGAACTCCGGGAGTCCGACGACGGCGACGTCGTCCTCCGCACCACCACGGCCGCCTTCACCGGACTCCTCGGCGCCATCAAGGCCGGCGAACTCGACTGCGGCGCCTAGCCCAGAAGCCGGTGTGGTAAGGCGGCCGGGCCGACTCCCCACTCCGGCTTACTTGATCAGGCGGTGGTGGACTTGCGGTGGCGGGCCAGGGCGGTGGCGCCGCCACCGAGGAGGAGCAGGCCGCCCGCGGTGGCCAGGAGCGGGGCCACCGGGGTGGAGGAGCCGGTGGAGGCCAGCATGCCGGAGCCGCCTACCGCAGCGCCGCCGGTGGTGGTCAGGGAGGCGCCGCCGACCGTACCGGCGCCCCCGGCCGAACCGGCGCCTCCGGCCGTGCCGGTGGTGGTGCCGCCCGTCGTACCGCCGGTGCTCGGCTGGGTGGTGGGCAGCTGGGCGTTCTTGTCGAAGGCCAGCGACACGGTGACCGGGTCGAGGGCCTCGCCCGCCTTGTAGTTGGCGAAGGCCGGGACGCCCTCGGCGGTCAGGGTCGCCGGGACGGCGTTCAGCGTCACCACGCCGTTGACCGGGGCGAGGCTCGCCTTCGACACGTCCAGCTTGGCGATCCGGGCCCCGGACAGCGAGGTCGTCTTCCCGTCCAGGGACTTGGCGTTGACGTCGGCCGTCAGGTAGGCGCCGTCCTTGTCGATGCTCAGGCCGAGCTTGGAGAAGGTGGTGTCCAGCTGGTAGCCGCCGCCGGCCGGGTGGCCGAGGAAGCGCACCGAACCGGCGAAGCCCGCCGACAGGGTGTGGCTCTTGGTGTTGTAGCTGCCGTTGCCGCCGCCGAAGCGGTAGCCGGCCGCGCCGCCGCCGAACTCGACCTTGCCGTTGGCCACCGGGCTCTGCAGGTACGTGCGGAAGCTCTCCTTGACCGACCAGTCCAGGGTGCCGTTGACGACGGCGAGTTCACCGTTGTCGCTCGGCGCGGTGGACGGGCTGCCGGTCGCGGACGGCGTGGTGGTCGCGGTGGCGGTGGCGCTCGGGGAGGAGGTGGCGGTCGGCGACTGCGTGGCGGTGGGCGAGGCGGTCGCGGTCGGGGACTGCGTCGCGGTCGGCGAAGCAGTGGCGGTCGCAGTGGCAGTCGCCGTCGGCGAGGCGGTGGCCGTGGCCGTGGCCGTGGCCGTGGCCGACGGCGTGGCCGTGGTGGACGGCGTGGCGGTCGGGGACGGGGTGGCCGGGCTCTGCTTGAGCAGCAGCGCCAGCGGGTCCATGTCCGCCCCGGCCTGGTAGAAGCCCGCGAACGCCTTGGCGCCCTCCTCCGTCAGCTTCGCCGCCGTCGGTACGCCCGTGGTGGTGTCCCGGCCCACGGTGAAGGTCACCAGCGGCACGTCGTCCCGCTTGGTCACCTCACTGGCGCCCATCGACTCCTTGGAGGCGGTGTCGGCGGTGAGCGTGCCGGCCGTTCCCGCAGTGGTGATCCTCAGGTCGCTGAGCGCCACGTCCAGCGCCCCGTGGTGGGCCGTGAAGTGCACGCCGCCGGTGAAGGAGGAGCTGAGCGTGTGGGTGGTGAGGTCGTACTTGGCACTCGCCAGGCCGAAGTGGAAAGTGCCGTCGGCGTTGCGGGTCGCGCCGCCGGTCAGCTCGATCGCGCCGCCCTGGGAGGCCGGGCTCTCGATGTAGGTGCGGAAGCTGGCCTTCACGCCCCAGTCCAGCGCGCCGGTGTCGTACGTGACGCTGCTCGGCGCGCCGGCGCCGAAGGCCAGGGCCGGAGCGCCGAAGGCGGTCAGACCGAGACCGGCGGTGACGGCGGCCAGGGCGGCCATCCGGGTGCGGTTGCGGGACATGGACATGGGGGGGCTCCGATCGATGAACGGGGGGAAGCGGGTGGGGAGGGGGTCAGGCCGCGTCGGCGGGGGTGGCACGACGGCGGCGGACGGCGAACAGGCCACCGGTCACGGCCAGCGCGGCGACGGCCAGCGCACCGCCCACCAGGGCCGCCGTCGGCACGCCGTCCGAGCCGCCGGCGTCGGTGGTGGCGGCGACCGGCGTGGTGGACGGGCTCGGCGCGACGGCCGGGGCACTGCCGATGTCGGGCAGCGGAGGGAGGGCGGCGGCCGGGTCCAGGGCGACGGCGAAGCTCAGCGGGTCCATCCCGGTGCCCGCCGGGTAGAGGCCGCCGAAGGCCTTGCCGCCCGGCTCGGTGAGCGTGAGCGGGAGCTCGACGGCCTTGAGCAGCCCGCCCTCGGACTTGAGGCCGGCCGGGTCGAAGGTCGCCAGCTCGACGCCGGTGAGCTGCTGCGCGGCGCCGTCCGGCGTGCGGCCGGAGACGTCGGCGCGCAGCACGCCCTTGCCGTCGGCGACGGTGACGCCCGGGTTGGCCAGGGTGAGGTCCAGGCCGTAGCTGTCGCCGCTCTTCAGACCGGTGAAGCGGACGCTGCCGGTGAAGGCGGCGGTGAGCGCGCCGGTGGCCGGGTCGTAGGTGCCCTGGGCGGGCGTCCAGCGGAAGAACGCGCCGCCGTCCGCCGCGCCGCCGGCGGGCTCCCAACGGCCCTGGGCGATGGCGCCGGTGACGTAGTCGCGGAAGGTGCGGCGCACGCCCCAGTCGAGCGCGCCGTTGCCGAACCCGGTGGCGGCGGCCTGCGGGGTGGCGGCCGGCGACTCCGGTGCGGCCGGGGTCTCCGGTGCGGCCGGGGTCTCCGGTGCGGCCGGCGCGGTGGTCGGGGCCGCCGGAGCGGTCGACGACGGGGCGGCGCTCGGCGTCGCGCTCGGCGCGGCGGGGGGCGCCGGGGCGGTCGGCGCGGCCGGGGTCTGAGTCGGCTGCGCCGCCGGGAGGTTGACCGACAGGTTGACCGGGTCGAGCGCCGTCCCCGCCGTGTAGAACCCGCCGAAGGCCTTGGCGCCCGCGTCGGTCAGCGTCGCCGGGACGTTGCCGAGCGTCAGGGTGCCGGCCGCGCCGCGCAGGTCGACGCCGGACAGCGAGAGGTCGGCGATCTTGGCCTGGCTCGCGCTGCTGACCTGTCCGGTCTCCCGGGACTTGCTGCTGACGTCCGCGTAGAGCCCGGCCCCGCCGCCCGCCGCGGCCCGGAAGGTGAGCCGGCCGATGCTCAGGTCCAGCGCGTTGGCGCCGTTCTCCTGGTGCCCGGTGAACCGGACCCCGCCGGAGAACGCGGCGCTCAGCGCACCGCTCGCCGGGTCGTACGTGCCGGTGGCGGAGTGGAACCGGAAGCCGCTGCCGGCGGCCGTGGCCGCGCCGCCGGTCAGCGACCAACTCCCCTGGGCGATCGGCCCGGTGACGTACGTCAGGAAGGACTGCTTGATCCCCCAGTCGAGCCGCCCGCCGGACACCCGCCCCTCGGCCGCCACCGCCTGGCCGGGCAGCAGGGCGACCGTCAACAGGGCCGCCAGGGCGGCCACCAGGCCGGCGGTCAGACGGCGGAGCCGATGGGGCAGAGGCACGCGGATCACTCCTCGGCGCGACAGGGGAAAGCGGGGTCGACACATCGCCGACCCCCTTGCAAGGTTTAGGTAAGGCTAACCTAATATATGAGTCAAGAGCCCCGCCGGGCACCCCGCACCCCACCCACCGGCGGCGACAACTCCCGACGAAGGGAACGACGTTGAGCAGCAGTACCACCCGACATCGGGCCACCCGCGGCCCCGCGATCCTGCTGCTCCTCCTCGGTCTGCTGCTCGCCCTGACCGCCTGCGGCTCGGCCACCGGCGCCACCGGCGCGGCCTCCGGGACCGGCACCTCGCGCGCCCCGGACGCGGTCGAGCCACTGCCCGACCCGCCGACCCCGCAGCTCCCCGCCACCGCGACCTCCGCCGACGGTCGCACGGCCACCGTCACCAGCGCCGAGCGGATCATCCCGCTCAACGGCAGCCTGGCCGAGATCGTCTTCAGCCTCGGGCTCGGCCCCAAGGTGGTCGCCCGGGACGTCTCCACCACCTTCGAGCAGGCCGCCGCCCTGCCGGTGATCACCCAGGCCCACGACGTCTCCGCCGAGGGCGTGCTCTCCCTGCACCCGACCGTCGTCCTCGCCGACCGCTCCACCGGCCCGGCCGAGGCGATCGCGCAGATCCGCTCGGCCGGCGTCCCGCTGCTCGTCCTGGACGACGCCAAGCGGCTGGAGGACGTCGGCCCCCGCATCGACACCGTCGCCGCCGCCCTCGGGGTCCCCGAGGCCGGACGGCGGTTGACGGAGCGCACCGAGCAGCGGATCACCGAGGCCAAGGCCGCACTGCCCGCCACCGGACAGCGCCCCAAGGTCGCCTTCCTCTACCTGCGCGGCAGCGCCTCGGTCTACCTGCTCGGCGGCCCGGCCTCCGGCGCGGGCTCGCTGATCGAGGCCGTCGGCGGCGAGGACGCCGGCACCGCCGCCGGGCTCAGCGGCGACTTCACCCCGCTCACCAGCGAGGCCCTGGTCAAGGCCGCCCCCGACGCGATCCTGGTGATGAGCAAGGGACTCGACTCCGTCGGCGGCGTGGACGGCCTGCTCAAGCTGCCCGGCGTCGCCCAGACCCCGGCCGGGCTCGACCGCCGGATCGTCTCCATCGAGGACGGCCAGCTGCTCAGCTACGGCCCGCGCACCCCGCAGGTGATCCGCGAGATCTCCGAACAGCTCTACCCGAAGGCCGCCGAGTGACCGCCGCCGCCACGGAGAAGGGCGTCCGGCTCGGCAGGCGGCCGAGCCGCACCGCCCTGCTCACCGCCGGCCTCGCCGCCGCCCTGCTGCTCTTCGCCCTGCTCGCGGCCGGCATCGGCGCCTACCGCATCCCGCTCGGCGACATCCTCGCCTCCGTCGGCCACCGGCTCGGCCTCGGCGGCCACGCCCTGGACCGCGTCCCCGAGTCGGTGCTCTGGAACGTCCGGCTGCCCCGGGTGGTGCTCGCCCTGCTGGTCGGCGCCTCGCTCGGCTGCGCGGGCGCGCTGATGCAGGGCGTGTTCGGCAACCCGCTCGCCGAACCCGCCGTCATCGGCGTCTCCTCCGGCGGCGCGGTCGGCGCGGTCGGCTGCATCGTGCTCGGCCTGGACGCGCTCGGCACCTGGACGGTGACCGCCGCCGCCTTCGCCACCGGCCTGCTGACGGTCTTCGCGGTCTACGCGATGTCACGCTCCGGCGGCCGCACCGAGGTGGTCACCCTGATCCTCACCGGCGTCGCGGTGAACGCCTTCTGCGGCGCCCTGATCGGCCTGTTCCTGTTCACCGCCGACTCCGCGGCGATCAGCCAGGTCACCTTCTGGCAGCTCGGCTCGCTCTCCCAGGCCACCTGGGGCAAGGTGCTCGCCGTCCTCCCGTTCGCCCTCGTCGGCCTCGCCGTGGCCCCCCGCTACGCCCGCTCGCTGGACCTGCTGGCGCTCGGCGAACGGCCCGCCCGCCACCTCGGCGTGGACGTCGAGCGGATGCGGCTGGTACTGATCACCGTGGTCGCCCTGCTCACCGCCGCCGCCGTCGCGGTCAGCGGCATCATCGGCTTCGTCGGCCTGGTCGTCCCGCACCTGCTGCGGATGGTCGCCGGCCCCGGCCACCGCTTCCTGCTGCCCGCCTCCGCGCTCGGCGGAGCGCTCGTCCTGGTCGCCGCCGACCTCGCCGCGCGCACCCTGGCCGAACCGGCCGAGCTCCCGCTCGGCGTGCTCACCGCGCTGATCGGCAGTCCGTTCTTCTTCTGGCTGCTGCGCCGCACCAGGACCAAGCAGGGAGGCTGGGCATGAGGCTCCGTACGCTGCGCGGCCGCCCCGAGGTGCCCGAACGGCCCGCCCCGGGCACCGAGCTGCTCACCGCCGAGGCCGTCCGACTGACCGTCGGCGGGCGCGACCTGCTGGCCGGCGCGGACGTCCGGGTCACCGCCGGCGAGGTGGTCGCCCTGCTCGGACCGAACGGCGCGGGCAAGTCCACTCTGCTCTCGGTGCTGGCCGGCGACCTCCTGCCGACCTCCGGCGAGGTCCGGCTGGACGGCCGCCCGCTGGCCGGCTACCGGCCCGCCGACCTCGCCCGGCGCCGGGCACTGCTGCCGCAGGCGGCCGCGCTGTCCTTCCCGTTCCCGGCCGACGAGGTGGTCCGGATGGGCCGCGCCCCCTGGGCCGGCACCGCGGCCGCCGCCGAGGACGAGGGGGTGGTCGCCGAGGCGATGGCCGCGACCGAGTCCGCCGCCTTCACCGGACGGCCGTTCACCGCGCTCTCCGGCGGTGAACGGGCCCGGGTGGCGCTGGCCCGGGTGCTCGCCCAGCGCACCGCCCTGCTGCTGCTCGACGAACCCACCGCCGCGCTCGACCTGCGCCACCAGGAACTGGTGCTGCGGCTGGCCCGCACCCGGGCCGCCGCCGGGGACGGCGTGGTCGTCGTGCTGCACGACCTGTCGCTCGCGGCGGCCTACGCGGACCGGGTGGTGCTGCTGACCGACGGCGCGACCGTGGCCGACGGACCGGTCGCCGAGGTGCTGCGCGGGCCGCTGCTCAGCGAGGTGTACGGGCACCCGGTGGAGGTGCTGCCGCACCCGCGCACGGGGCTGCCGCTGGTGCTGCCGGAGCGCGGCTAACCCTCGTCCTCCAGCCGGAACCCGACCTTCATGCACACCTGGAAGTGCTTGATCTGCCCGTCCGCGAGGTGGCCCCGGACCTGCGAGACCTCGAACCAGTCGAGGTGGCGCAGCGTCCGGGAGGCGCGCTCGACGCCGTTGCGGATCGCGGCGTCGATGCTCTCGGTCGAGGACCCGACGATCTCGGTCACCCGGTACACGTGCTCGCTCATGGCGGACTCCCTCAGCTGTGCGACGGCCCCCGGTCCACCGTGCACCGGGGGCCGTCCGTCCGCATGCGGAGACGGGCGCGCGAGTAACGGGCAGCCGCCCGCCGGGCGTGCTAGAACGCCGCGCGGACCTCGCCGACCGGGACGCCGCCGCCGAACAGCGGCGCGGCCGCGATCCGCTCCAGCGTGCCGTCCCCGGTGGTCACGCCCAGACGGCGCAGCGCGGCCGCCAGGACGGGGCCGCGGGCCCGCTCGGCACCGTCGTCGATCTTGAAGGCGAGCGCCCGGCCGTCCGGCAGCGCCACCACCTGGACGGCCTCCGCGCCCATCTTGGCGAGCGCGCCGGGCACCGCCCGCATCAGCCGGGTGTCGGCCCGGCGGGTGCCGGCCACGTACTCGGGGTGCGCCCGCATCGCGTCGGCGACCCGGCGCTGCGGGGTGCCGGGCCCGGCCAGCACGAGGGAGCGGTAGGCGCGGGCCAGGCCGGTCAGGCCGACGGCCAGCAGCGGCGCGCCGCAGCCGTCCACCCCGGCGTGCGCGGCGGGCTCGCCGACGGCCTCCTCCAGGGCCTCGCGGGCCAGCCGCTGGATCGGGTGCTCCGGGTCGAGGTAGCTGTCGGTGGGCCAGCCGTTGGCCGCGCAGGCGGCCAGCCAGCCGGCGTGCTTGCCGGAGCAGTCCATCAGGATCGGCTCGCGGTCGCCGCCCCAGCGCAGGTGCAGCTCGGCCTCCAGGTCGTCGAGCGGAAGGTCGGCCGGGGTCCGCAGGGCGGACTCGTCCAGCCCCGCACCGGCGAGGATCCGCCGCACGCCGTCGAGGTGAAACGATTCAGCGGAGTGGCTGGAGGCCGCCAGGGCCAGCAGCTCCCCCTCGATCGCCAGCCCGGCCCGCAGCGTGGCCACCGCCTGGAAGGGCTTGGCGCAGGACCGCGGGAAGACCGGGGCGTCCGGCGCGCCGAGCGCGAACTCGACCGAGCCGTCGGCGGCCAGCAGCACCAGGGAACCGTGGTGGCGGCCCTCGACGAATCCCGAGCGGACGACTTCGGCGAGCACGGGCAGGGCGGCGGAACTGGACATGGCGAAAGCCTTCCGGAGGTGAGGGTGAACCGGGGGGCGAGCCGGGCCCGTCCCCCGCCCCCGGCGGCCCTCGCACCTGTCAGAGCGGGCCGCCTGCGAGCAGGTCGTCGACCCGTGCTTCCCCATCACGGTACCTGCGGGTGATTTCGGCATTGCAGCCGTCCGCCGTCCTCAGCAGTCGCTGCCGCCGGCCGGAGACCTCGCGCTCGTGCGCCCGCAGTCGCTCCAGGGCCGCCAGCAGCTCCTCGGCCGGATGCGCCGCGAGGTCGGCCAGCTGGACGTCGCCCATCAGCGCGTCCGCCTCCAGCTGGGACTGCTGCCCGCGCGGCGGCCCCAGCGTGACGTGCCGGGCCGAGCGGCGGACGGTGGACGGCGCGTCCGTCAGGATGGCCGGCAGCCGCTCCAGCAGGGCGCCGCCTGGCTCCGCGGCGTCCGCCGGGCGGGCGGCCCCGGCTCCCGGCCTGCGGTCCAGCTCGGCCAGCAGGATGTCCATCCGGCCGTGCAGCAGCCGCCGCAGGTAGGAGAGGTCGGCCTCCTGCTCCAGGGTGTCCCGGCGCAGGGTCCGCAGCTGCTCCAGGCCCAGCCGTCCGAGGTCCGGCCCCGGGCCGGCCCCGGGCCCCTCGGGCGGCCGCCCGTACCGGTCCTGCGCCGCGCTGATCGCGTCCATCAACCAACCCACCTGCCGTCGTCCCGATCCCGCCCACTCGCGGCGCCCCGTCGCCTGCCGCCGGTCCGGCCCGTCAACCGCCGCGCGCGCCGGTGGCGCGTTCCCGTCCGGAGGCACGCCCGGACGCCCGCGAAGGTTCCCGCCCCCGGCCGTGGCCACCCGCCGGGGCGACACGACCAGAACGCCTGCCCTACCGGCTCGGCCGCCCGGCCGAACCGGGCCCGGCGCGGCGGACCTCGGCGCCCCGGACCTCGGACGCGTCCGACCGCCCCCGCCCTGTGCGGCGGAGCGGCGGGCCCGCCCTCGTACGGTCCCCCAGCGTGCCACCCCGCCCGGCGCCGCCGCACCGCCCGTGCACCCGAACGGCCCCCTGGCGAAGAGGGGTGGTTGATACGACCGAAGCTTTTCGCCGGGAGAACGCCGCCATGTCGCACGCAGGCGCACGCTACCCAGCGTGCGCTACTGCTCTGCGCGCCCCAGGGCCCTGCTCACGTCCCCGGCCGGCTCCGGCAGAATGGCCGCATGCGAGCAGTGGTGCAGCGAGTGACCGAGGCCCGGGTGACGGTGGCCGGGGAGACCGTCGGCGCGATCGAGGAGCCCGGACTCTGCGTCCTGGTCGGCGTCACCCACGACGACACCCCCGCCAAGGCCGCCCAGCTGGCCCGCAAGCTCTGGACGCTGCGACTGCTGCCCGCGGACACCGACGGTGTTGAGCGGTCCTGCTCGGACATCGGTGCCCCGCTCCTGGTGATCAGCCAGTTCACGCTCTACGGCGACGCCCGCAAGGGCCGCCGCCCCACCTGGAACGCCGCCGCGCCCGGCCCGGTCGCCGAGCCGCTGGTGGACGAGGTGGTCGCCCGGCTGCGCGAACTCGGCGCCAAGGTCGAGACCGGCCGCTTCGGCGCGGACATGAAGGTCGCCCTGGTGAACGACGGCCCGTTCACCGTGATCGTCGAGGTCTAGGAGCCCTGCTTCACTGCGGGACGATCACGTCCTGGGTCCCCGGCACCGTGCCGGCCAGCAGCACCGCGTCCACCGGGACGTTGCGCTTCACGACGGCCAGCGCGATCGGCCCCAGCTCGTGGTGGCGCGCCGAGGAGGTGACGAAGCCGAGCGCCCGCCCCTCCGGGTCCGAGGCGAGCCGCACCTCCGCGCCGTGCGGGGGCAGCACCTCCTCGGTGCCGTCCAGGTGCAGGAAGACCAGCCGGCGCGGCGGCCGCCCCAGGTTGTGCACCCGGGCCACCGTCTCCTGTCCCCGGTAGCAGCCCTTCTGCAGGTGGACGGCGCTGGTCAGCCAGTCCACCTCGTGCGGGATGGTCCGGTGGTCGGTCTCGAAGCCGAGCCGCGGCCGGTGCCCCTCGATCCGCAGCGCCTCGTACGCCCAGACGCCGGCCGCCGGGCCGTAGCCCGCCGTCCGCTCCGCCAGCTCGGCGCGCGGCAGGAAGAGGTCCCGGCCGTACGGCAGTTCGCGGACGGCCGCCGCGCCCTCGGCGGAGGCCGTGGAGCCGGCCGGCAGGTGGACCACCGCGTAGTCGGCGGTCGCGTCGGCCACCTCGACCCGGTAGAAGAACTTCATGCTCTCCAGGTAGCCGACCAGCGCCTGCTGAGTGCCCGGCTCGACGTGCGCCCAGGTGGTGGTGCCGTCGTCGACCAGGTAGAGGGCGTGCTCGACGTGCCCGTTCGGGGAGAGCACCAGCGCCTCGGTGGCCTGCTGCGGCGCCAGCGCGCTGACGTGCTGGGTGACCAGCAGGTGCAGCCAGCTCAGCCGGTCCTCGCCGGTGACGGTGAGCACGCCGCGGTGCGAGAGGTCCACGAAGCCGGTCCCCTGCGCGAGGTTCCGTTGCTCGCGGAACAGGTCGCCGTAGTGGGCGGCCACGCCCTCGTCGGCCCCCTCGGCGGGGACGGCTCCGGGCAGGGCAAGCAGCGGACTCTTCAGACCGGTCATACCGGCAAGCTTACGACCGCCCCGCGGCGCGCTCGGCGGTGCAGTCGGCGCAGCGGCCGAAGATGGCGAAATGCTTGAGGTCGGTGTCGAAACCGTGCCGGGCGCGGAGGCTGTCGATCAGCGGCTGGGCGATCTCGGTACCGGTCTCGGTGACCTTCTCGCAGTCCCGGCAGACCAGGTGCAGATGGTGGTGGCGGCCGGCCAGGTGGTAGGTCGGGGCGCCGTGGCCGAGGTGGGCGTGCGAGACCAGGCCCAGCTCCTCCAGCAGCTCCAGGGTCCGGTAGACGGTGGAGATGTTGACGCCGCTGGCGGTCTGCCGGACGTGGCAGAGGATGTCGTCCGGGGTGGCGTGGTCGAGCGCGTCGACCGCCTCCAGCACGAGCTGCCGCTGCGGGGTCAGCCGGTACCCGCGCTCGCGCAGGTCGGCCTTCCAGTCGCCGGAGAGCTGCCAGTCGGTGGTGCCGGTGTCCGCCACGGTCCTGTCCCTGCCATACGTCGGGGGTCCTGGACCAAGTGTAGGGACCGGCCGGGGGCCGGTCCCTACCCTGTGCGCGCCCCTGCGGGCGGCGGTGCCCGTCCGGAGGCCTACTTGAAGAAGGCGATGCCGTCGTCCGGCAGGTCGTTGATGTCCTTGATCAGCTGGGCCGGCGAGAGCACCTTCCTCAGCTGGGCCGACATGTACGGACGCAGCGGGACGTTCGGGGCGGCCTTCTCACCCACCCAGAGCAGCTCCTCGTTGACGAAGCCGTAGAGCCGCTTGCCGCCCGAGTACTCCGGCGAGCCCTCGATCCGGGCCACCGCGTCGGTGGAGACGTCGATCTGCGGCTTGCCGTCGGCCAGCTCGCCGTACCAGATCTCCACCGTGCCGTCGTCGCGGACCGACGAGATCTCGACCCCGCGGGCACCGCTGGTGCCGTGCTGGTTGCTGGTGATGCGCCAGAAGGCGTGCTCGTTCTCCAGCGGGCGGACCTTCTCGCCCTCGGCGTTCAGCACCCAGGTGCGGGAGCGGAACTCCAGGAAGGGCCGTCCGTCGTGGCGGATGACGATCTCCTGGCCGAAGTTGCACTTCTCGGTGCCGGGACCCCCCTCACCCGGCAGAGGGGCATAGACGCCCGCGCCCTCCCAGGTGCCGAGGAGGAAGGCGAGCGGGACGACGTCCTTGTGGAGGTCAGAGGGGATCTCGATCATGTTCCTGGTCGCTGTCGTCGGTGCGGGAGTACTTCAACCGTACGGCAGTGCTCAGCGCTGGCCCTGGTAGAGCTTCATCACGGAGAAGATGGCGAACCAGGTGATCAGCACGGCCATGAGGGCCAGCAGACCGTCGAAGAAGATTTCCAGACCGGACACGGGTGGCTCCCATTGCGGCGACAGTGTGGTGGATTTTGCTGCCGCTCACTCTATCCGGCGGGTGGGGACGGGTCTCGGTGACCCCGCCACGTCGGCGATCTAGGGTGTCGGCATGTCTTCGAAGAAGCTCGTCATCAAGGTCACCGCCGGGGCGGACGCCCCCGAGCGGTGCTCGCAGGCGTTCACGGTGGCGGCGGTGGCCGTCGCCAGCGGGGTCGAGGTCTCGCTCTGGCTGACCGGGGAGTCGTCCTGGTTCGGCCTGCCGGGGCGGGCTGCGGAGTTCGAGCTGCCGCACGCCGCGCCGCTGCCGGACCTCATCGACGGGATCCTGGCGGGCGGCGGCGTCATCACCGTCTGCACCCAGTGCGCGGCCCGGCGCGGGATCGAGGAGAAGGACCTCATCGAGGGCGCCCGGATCGCGGGCGCGCAGGTGTTCGTCAGCGAGATCGTGGCCGACGGCGTGCAGGCGCTCGTCTACTGACCGGGTCCGTGCCTACTGACGGGGTTCGTGGTCGGGACGGTCCCGGTCGTGACCGGGGTCGTCCCACTTCGGGTCCTCCCAGCGCGGGTCGTTCCACCAGTCGTCCTCGGGGTCGCGCCGGTTGGCGAACACCGCCGCCGCCGGCGGGATGACCATCGCGACCACGCACAGCGCCACCGCCGCCGGGACGGAGACGAACCGCACCGCTCCCCAGGCCACCACGAAGAGGCCCAGGCAGACGCCCATCATGGCGTAGTAGTAGCGGCGCCGCCGTCGGGACTGCACCCCTCCACGGTATGCCCGAGGGCCCCCGCGCGGCAGGGGCCCCCGGTACTGCTGTCGGTACTGCTGTCGGTCGCCGCCGGTCAGACGGCGATGGCGACCTCGGTCAGGTTGCCCTGGGAGGCGACCACCTGGCGGTCCACGGTCTGGCCCGGGATGAGCGCGCGCAGGGTCCACTTGCCCGGGCGGGCGAAGAACCGGAACTGGCCGGTCGCCGAGGTGGGCACCTCGGCCGTGAACTCGTTGTTCTCGTCGAGCAGTCGGACGTAGCCGTTGACCGGCTCGCCGTCGCGGGTCACCGAACCCTGGATGATCGTCTCGTTCGCCACGTCAACTCCTGCCAGGTCCGGGCCGCCGGCCTTCGCACCGCACATTGTCTTGTTTCCCTTCTGCCTTACGGGTGGAGCCGGTGCTCAGTTGCCGAGCTCGATCGGCACGCCGACGAGGCTGCCGTACTCGGTCCAGGAACCGTCGTAGTTCTTCACGTTCTCCTGGCCGAGCAGCTCGTGCAGCACGAACCAGGTGAGCGCGGAGCGCTCGCCGATGCGGCAGTAGGCGATGGTGTCCGTCGCCAGGTCGACGCCCTCGGCCTCGTACAGGGCCTTGAGCTCGTCGTCGCTCTTGAAGGTGCCGTCGTCGTTGGCGTTCTTCGCCCACGGGATGTTGCGCGCGGTCGGCACGTGGCCGGGGCGCTGCGACTGCTCCTGCGGGAGGTGGGCCGGGGCGAGCAGCTTGCCGGAGAACTCGTCGGGCGAGCGGACGTCGACCAGGTTGAGGGTGCCGATGGCGGCGACCACGTCGTCGCGGAAGGCGCGGATCGAGGAGTCGGCGGCCTGCGCCTTGTACTCGGTCGCGGCGCGCTGCGGCACCTCGACGACCAGGTCGCGGGAGTCGAGCTCCCACTTCTTGCGGCCGCCGTCGAGCAGGCGGACGTCGCCGTGGCCGTACAGCTTGAAGTACCAGTAGGCGTAGGAGGCGAACCAGTTGTTGTTGCCGCCGTAGAGCACCACGGTGTGGTCGTTGGCGATGCCCTTGGCGCTGAGCAGCGCCTCGAAGCCGGCCTGGTCGATGAAGTCGCGGCGGACCGGGTCCTGGAGGTCGGTCTTCCAGTCGATCCGGACCGCGTTGCGGATGTGGTTCTTCTCGTAGGCGGAGGTGTCCTCGTCGACCTCGACGATGACGACCTTCGGGTCGTCCAGGTGGGCCTGGACCCAGTCGGCGTCGACCAGGACGTCGCTGCGGCTCATGGTGATGTTCTCCATCCGGGGGCGGTTGGCGGAAGGTGCTCGCTGCTTCGGGTGCTGCTGCTCAGCGGTGGTGCGGGTGCCCGTCGGCCACCGGTCCGAATTCCTGTCCGAATAGTGGGACGGACGGCGGTGCGCGGAGCGACCGGGCGAGAGGTGGCGGAGTACGGCGGCGACGCCTGGCCCGAAGGGCCCTCGGCGGTCACCGGAGGAAATCGGCGGTGGGGGCAACTGCCCTGCCTAAGCGCCGAGTTAACGCATTCGACACAGACAGGCGGCCACGCGGCACAGGTCTACCGCCCGCCGCTTGGTGAGGTCCGTCTGTCGCTTCATGCGGACGATGCTAGGGACACCCGGCGCCCGCTGTCATCAGCGTATCGAATGGCGAGACCAGATGGCTCGCATTGTGGGATTTGACCATTTCATGGGCGTCGGGAACCGGCCGGGGGCCGGGCGGCGGGGGCCCGGACGACGGCCCGGGGCGGGAACGGCACCGCTCCGCGGCCGGCGCTGGACAGCGCGTCTCGCGGAGCGGAACGGGGGGACCGACGGCGGGAAGGGCCGCGGAAGGGCGGCGGCCTCAGCCGATGAGCTTGACGTCCCTGCCGTCGAAGGCCAGCTGGAGGCCGTTCTCCTGCGGGGTGACCGAGGACAGGTTCAGGCCGGCGGGCAGGGTGGAGAGGGTGAAGCTGATCGGGGCCAGGCTCTGGTCGGACACCCCGGCCAGCAGCGAGGCCATCGAGCTCAGCTTGAGGCCGTCCACCGTCACCGTGTTGCCCTGGCTGTGCACGGCCGCGTCGCCGACCGGGAACGGCCCCATCGAGGCCTTGATCTTGCCCGGACCGCCGTAGGAGAGGCTCAGCCGGGTGCCGGAGCCGAGCGAGAGCCGGCCCGCGTTCGGCACCAGCTCCGAGGCCGGCGGCAGCAGCCGGGAGAGGTCCTCGTAGGTGATCAGCGCGGATCCGCTGCCGTGGTCCACGACGGCGCTGCTCATGTTGCCGCTCACCTCGACCCCGGACAGCGTGGCCCGGAACGCGTGCAGGGCCACCTTGTCCTTGCCCTCGCCGACGGTCAGCCCGTCCGAGGAGATCCGCACGTCGTCCAGCTTCTGCGAGACGACCTGGGTGAGGAACGGGAAGCCCTCGATCGAGACGTCCGGCTTCCCGCCCATCCTGCCGCTCTTCAGGATCTGCTCGGCCGCCTCGTCCTCGGCGACGCCGACGGCGATCCGGTCGGCGCCCACCAGCACTCCCGAGAGCACCACCACGCCGATCGTCGCCTTCAGCCAGCCGCGCATCGCTCTCCCCCGTCGTCGCCGGTCGCCGTCGTCCGTCCTCGCCGGTCCCGGTCGGCCGTCGCCGCGGGGGCCTGGCCTTCCGGTGCGGCCGCTTCCGCACGACCGTACGACGTCCCGCCCCGGAGCATGGTTCCGGGGCGGGACGGAGCGGGGCGGCACAGCGGTCAGCCGAGCAGCGCGGTGGCCATCCAGACCAGCGGCGCGGACACCGCGAGCGGCAGGGCCACGCCCGCCGTCATGTGCACGAACCGGGACGGGAAGTCGTACCCCGCCACCCGGCGGCCGATCAGCGCGCCGAGGCCGGCCGCCAGGCCCAGGAACGGCGGCGCGCCGACCGCGAAGCCCAGGCCGACCGCCGCGAGCAGGCCCAGCAGCGGGCCCGCCCAGCGCGGTCCGGGCAGCGGCGCGGCCGCCAGCAGGGTCGCCAGGGCGACCGCGCCGACCGCCGCCGGCACCCAGTCGGCCAGCAGCAGCGTGGTGCACAGCGCCGTCACCACGGTGGCGGAGCCGAGCACGGTGAGCGCGTAGAACCGCTCCTTCGGATCGGCCGGCCGGAACGTCTGCAGCACCAGGACCAGCAGGAAGAACCCGCCGAGGGTGCCCACCACGGCCGCCGTGCCGCCGTCCTCGTCGGCCAGCAGCACCGACACGTCGGCCACCACACCGGACAGCGCGGCCAGCGCGATGCCCTGGCGGGCGGGCCACATGCCGTTCAGCCGGAACCAGCCGGCCGCCGTCAGGCCCTGGAGCAGGACGAGCACCAGGGCGAGCGCCGGCTGGCCGAGCGCCGCGCCGCCGGCCAGCAGGGCGGCGGCGCCGGCGGTGATCAGGGCGGGCTGGAGGCCCGGGTCGTTGATCGGCGAACCGGTCCGGACGGGCGCGGTCGGCGCCTGCACCGGCGACGGCTGGGCGGCCGGGGCCGCGGCCGGGAACGGCTGCGCGCCCAGTGACGGGGCCGGGCCGGGGAACGGCGCGGCCGGGCGGGCGGGCGCGGCGTGGGCGTTCTGCGCGGCCCGGGCGGCCCGCGCGGCGCGGGCGGCGGCCGGGTCGGTCAGCACGGGGGCCGGGGGCTCCGGGCGCTTCAGCGTCATGGTCGGCTGGTCGAGGCCCTGTCCCTGGTCCGGGGCCGACACGGGGGCCGGGGCGAAGGCCTGGGCGGGAGCCTCGGCGGGCGCGGCGGGCTGCGCCCGGCGGTGCGAGCGGCCGCGCCGCGGCTCGGTGTAGGGGCGGGTCGGTCCCTGGGCCGGCGGCTGGGCCGGCGGCTGGGCCGAAGGCTGCCCCGGTGCGACCGGCGGCATCGGGCCCGACGCCGGAACGGGCGGGAGCAGCGTGGTGGCCGCCGCGTCGTCCAGCGCCGGAACCGGGGGCAGCAGCGCCGTCGCCGCGTCGTCCATCGGAGGTACCGGCGGGAGCAGCGCCGTCGCGGCGTCGTCCACGCCCGGCCCGGCCCCGTACGGCGGCTGCGGGTGGAACTGCTGGCCGTACGGCTGCTGACCGTAGGGCGCATGGCTCATGCCGGGGGCGTGCGGCTGCGCCGCGTGCCCCTGCTGCGCATAGGGATCCGGCGCGTACGCCTGCGGCGGGGCGTACGGATAGGGCGCCTGCCCGGGCTGGTAGCCCTGCGGTACCTGCTGCGGCTGCCCTTGCTGCGGTCCCTGCTGCGGCTGCGGCTGCGGCTGCCCGTACGGGTACTGCGGCTGGTACGGCGGCTGCGGCTGCTGCTGGGGCTGCTGCCCCTCGGGGGTTCCGTTCATCCCGGTCATCCCGATCACCCGCCCGCGAACGGGGGAAGGACCTCGACCGTCCCGCCCTCGGTGAGGGCCACGGTCGCGTGGTCACGGCCACCCGCCGGCGAGCCGTCCACCAGGTAGGAGCAGTGGCCGAGCAGCCGGACCAGCGCCGGCCGGTCCGCGTGCCGCTCCGCGGCCTGCGCCAGCGCCTCGGCCAGGGTCACCGCCAGGTACGGCTCCTCGGCCAGCCCGGCCTCCGACTTCGCCGCCGCCCAGTAGCGGATCGTCCCGCTCACCCGAACGGCGGCCGCCGGGTCGTGCCCGGTGGTCGCGCCCATGGCAACCCCTTCTCCTCGTCCTCGCCCGGGCCCGGGTGTCCCGGCCGGGTCCACCACCGGAGCGCCCGCGCCTCCCCCGAAAGGGGTACGCGCACGGTGCCGCCGATGCGTCCCCCATGATGGCGTGTTCGCCCGCGCGAGCGGCAATCGCCCTGGCCCGACGCCCGGCGGCGCCGTCGCGAAGCTGTGGCGGGGCTCACCCGGGGCGCGCCCGAAAAGGCCGAACCGCCGGATTCGAGCCCTCCCGGTGCGGGGGCCGGTCGGTTATCCTCGATCCCCGAGGGATCCGGGCAGAGTCGCCCCCGGATCCTTTTGTGCTTTCAGGACGCCAGTACGGACGTCCTTGCGAATCGTCGGCCCACCCCCGGCGGGTCGCAGGGACCGCCCCGCCAGACACGGCACGACGAGGTGCCGGGACCGGGCCGGGGCGTCGGACACCCCCGGCTCCGGGCCGCCGCCCGGGCCGGGCCAGGACCGGAAGGTTCGCGGATGAGCAGGGCAGAAACGGTGCACCGGGGGTTGCGGGACCCCCAGGGCGTGCCCCGTTCGCCCGCGCGCGCCGCCGGGTCCCCCGCCTCCCTTCGGACGTCCGTCTCCTCCCCCCTACCAGCACGAGCGCCATCCGGCTGTGGCGGCAGCCGGAACGCGACCGCGACGACCCGGAAAGGGGACTACCGGGTATGAGTTCTCTGCTCCTCCTCACCAACGCGCTGCAGCCCTCCGCGGAGGTCCTGCCCGCACTCGGCCTGCTGCTGCACAACGTCCGGGTGGCCCCCGCCGAGGGTGCCGCCCTGGTCGACACGCCCAGTGCCGACGTCATCCTGGTGGACGGCAGGCGCGACCTGCCGCAGATCCGCAGCCTCTGCCAGCTGCTGCGCTCCACCGGCATCGGCTGCCCGCTGATCCTGGTGGTGACCGAGGGCGGCCTGGCCGCCGTCACCGCCGACTGGGGCATCGACGACGTCCTGCTCGACACCGCCGGCCCCGCCGAGGTCGAGGCCCGGCTGCGGCTCGCCCTGGGCCGGCTCCAGGTCACCACCGACGACAGTCCGATGGAGATCCGCAGCGGCGACCTCTCGGTCGACGAGGCCACCTACTCGGCCAGGCTCAAGGGCCGGGTGCTCGACCTCACCTTCAAGGAGTTCGAACTGCTGAAGTACCTCGCCCAGCACCCCGGCCGGGTCTTCACCCGGGCGCAGCTGCTGCAGGAGGTCTGGGGCTACGACTACTTCGGCGGCACCCGGACGGTCGACGTGCACGTCCGGCGGCTGCGCGCCAAGCTCGGCGTCGAGCACGAGGGCCTGATCGGCACCGTGCGCAACGTCGGCTACCGCTTCGTCATCCCCGACAAGGGGGACAAGGGCGAGCGCGCCGAGCGGACCGAGCCGCCCGCCCGGCGCTCCCCGGCCGTCCTGGACACCTGACCGGCCGACCGGGCGGGGCCGCCGCCGCGCCACCCCGTCCGGTCTGCCCGGATTCGCCCCGGCCGCGCGCCCCGGGCCCGCGCGCCGCGCCCCCCGGGCGCGGGTCCCCCACTGCCCGGGCGCACGCCACACGCGTAGACTCCCCCCGTGGCCAAAGTGACGCGCGACGATGTAGCCCGACTGGCTGGTACCTCGACCGCGGTCGTCAGCTACGTGATCAACAACGGGCCGCGCCCGGTCGCGCCCGCCACCCGGGAGAAGGTGCTCGCCGCGATCGAGCAGCTCGGCTACCGGCCGAACAGCGTCGCGCAGGCGATGGCCTCCCGCCGCACCAACCTGATCGGCATGGTCGTCCCGGACGCCCGCCAGCCCTTCTTCGCCGAGATGGCGCACGCCGTGGAACGGGCCGCCTCCGAGCGCGGCAAGCTCGTGCTGATCGGCAACTCCGACTACGTCGACGACCGCGAGGTCCACTACGTCCGCGCCTTCCTCGGCATGCGGGTCTCCGGCCTGATCCTGGTCAGCCAGGGCCCCTCGCAGCGGGCCGCCGAGGAGTTCGCCGCCATGGAGGGCGCGAAGGTGGTGCTGCTGCACCGCCGGCCCGAGGCGATCGACGACGTCGCGGTGGTCACCGACGACGTGGCCGGCGCCGAGACGGTCGTCCGCCACCTGCTGGAGGTGCACGGGCACCCGTACGTGGCCTGCTTCGGCGGCCCGGTCGAGTCCCCCGCGCCCGGCGACCCGGTCATCGACCACGTCGAGGGCTGGCAGCGCGCGATGGACGCGCACGGCCTGCCCACCGCGCCGTACCTCGTGGACGCGCCCTTCCACCGCTACGGCGCCTACGACGTCGCGCTCGACCTGCTGCGCTCGGAGAACCGCCCGCCGGCGATCTTCTGCTCCACCGACGACCAGGCCATCGGCGTGCTGCGGGCCGCCCGCGAGCTGGGTCTGCAGGTGCCGGAGGACCTCGCGGTGGCCGGCTTCGACGACGTGCCGGAGGCCGCGCTCGCCGACCCGCCGCTGACCACCGTCGCCTCCGACCGCGACGCGATGGCCCGGGCCGCGGTGGACCTGGTGCTGGACGACTCGCTGATGGTGCCCGGCTCGGACACCGAACGGGTCCGCGTCTTCCCGTCGCGCCTGGTCGTGCGGCGTTCCTGCGGCTGCTCGCCGGACGGCGCCGGATCGTAGCCTGACCAGGCTTTATGAGAAGTCAACGGGCTTCTCGGGGCCTTCTGAGCGGGCTCTCATCGGATTCTCACCCGCCGGGCGGACGTTGGTCGCCATGAGCGATCACCAGCAGTGGCAGCACCCCGCCGACGACGGGCAGGACGACGGCCCGTACGGGTACCCGCAGGCCCGGATCATCCCGGGCACGGTCCTCGACAGCACCACCCGGGACCGCGGCCCGCGGGACCGCGCCGGGTACGAAGGCGGCGGCGACACCGGGTACGACGGCGCCGGCCACGGGAGCCCCGGGTACGGAAGCGCCGCCCACCCCGCCGCCGGGACCCCGCCCCCTCCCCCGGCCCCGCCGTTCCCGCCCGAGGCTGGCACACCGGACACACCGGCCGCCCCCGGCGGTCCCGGCCACCGCGCCCGCAACGGCCTGCTGCGCGGCCGGCTCGCCCTGGTCACCGCCGTCGCCGCGATCGCCGCCGTCCTCGGCGGGGTCACCGGCGGTGCCGTCGCCGCCCGGGACCACGGCTCCGCCAGCCGCACCGGCACCGTCGCCAGCCCGGTCGCCGCCCGCACGGACGGCAGCGCCGACGTCGCCGCCGTCGCGGCCGCCGTGGCGCCCAGCGCCGTCCAGATCACCGTGCAGACCGCCAACGGCACCGCCACCGGCACCGGCGTGGTGCTCACCGCGGGCGGGCAGATCCTCACCAACTACCACGTGGTCTCCGGCGCGGCCGGCGGCGGCCGGATCACCGTCACCTTCCACGACGGCTCCACCGCCGGGGCCACCCTCACCGGCACCGACAAGGCCCTGGACGCCGCCGTGATCACCGCGACCGGCGCCAAGGGCCTCACCCCCGCCGTCCTCGGCGACTCCTCCGCCGTCGCGGTCGGCGACCCGGTCGTCGCCATCGGCAACCCCGAGGGCCTCACCGGCACCGTCACCTCCGGCATCATCAGCGCCGAGCACCGCGAGGTCACCGTCCGGCTCGACGAGGGCACCACCAGCGGCAACGGCGGCTTCGGCTTCCCCGACCTGCCCGGGCTGCGCGGCAGCACCGGAACCGCCCCGCGGAGCGGCGGCGAGACGGCCACCTACCAGGCCTTCCAGACCGACGCCGCGCTCAACCCCGGCAACTCCGGCGGCCCGCTGATCAACGCCGGCGGGCAGGTCATCGGCATCAACTCGGCCATGTACTCGCCGAGCGGGTCCAGCGCCACCGCCGGCGGCAGCGGAGCCGGCAGCGTCGGCCTCGGCTTCGCCATCCCGATCGACGACATCAAGCAGGTGCTGCCGAAGCTGCAGTCCGGCCAGAACGTCTGACCACGTCCGACAATTGACCCGAGCAGGCCCTCCCGCCACCAGAAAGGGCAACCGCCGATGACCCCGTCCGCCGACGACCGCACCCCCGCCGAGCCCGGGCAGCAGACCGCCGCCCGGCTCCTCGTGGTCGACGACGAACCCGCGCTCCGGGACGCCCTGGAGAGCAGCCTCGCCTTCGAGGGCTACGAGGTCGCCACCGCCACCGACGGCTACGAGGCCCTGGAGTCGGTCGAACGCGACCGGCCGGACCTCGTCCTGCTCGACGTCATGATGCCCCGGATGGACGGCCTCACCGCCGTCCGCCGGATGCGCTCGCGCGGCGACACCGTCCCGGTGCTGATGCTCACCGCCCGGGACGCCGTCGGCGACCGGGTCACCGGCCTCGACGTCGGCGCCGACGACTACCTCGCCAAGCCCTTCGAACTCGACGAGCTGCTCGCCCGGGTGCGCGCCCTGCTGCGGCGCAGCGCGCTCGCCTCCGAGGCCGCCGCCCGGGCGGCCGCCGTCGAGGAGGAGACCGACGTCCTCGCCTTCGCCGACCTCCGGATGAACACCGCCACCCGCGAGGTCGCCCGGGCCGGCCGGACGGTCGAACTGACCCGCACCGAGTTCATGCTGCTGGAGATGTTCCTCGCCCACCCCCGCCAGGTGCTCACCCGCGAGCAGATCCTCAAGGCGGTCTGGGGCTTCGACTTCGAGCCCTCGTCCAACTCGCTGGACGTGTACGTGATGTACCTGCGCCGCAAGACCGAGCAGGGCGGCCTGCCCCGGCTCATCCAGACCGTCCGCGGAGTCGGCTACGCGCTCCGCCCCGCCGCCGGCACCACCGCGTGAGCCCCACCGTCCCGCCGCCCCCGCTGACCCCGCCCCGCATCCCGCGCCGCGGCCGCCTCACCACCTGGTACCGCGCCCGCTCGCTGCGCTCCCGGCTCACCTTCCTGGCGGCGGCGGCGGTGGCGGTGGCGATCGCGCTGTCGGCGCTGGCGTGCTGGTTCATCGTGGAGAAGCAGCTCTACGGAGTGGTCCGCAGCGACCTGCAGAACGTGCCGCAGGGGGGCGGTCCGCCGGCTCAGATCGACGACTGCTCCCCGAGCCTCCAGAGCGCGCTCAAGGCGGTGCAGGGCACGATCCCGCTACCGCCGGCCGGTGCTTCCGCCCCACGGGACACGCAGTACGTGATCACCGGGCAGGCACCGCTGTACTGCCTGCCGCCCACGGCCACCAAAGCCATCGTCCCGGATCCCGGCGACACCGCCGTCCTCACCCTCAAGCCGACCGAGTTCATCATCCGGGAAGGCCACTACACCAACGGTGAGCCCGCCCTGGTCCGGGTCTCCTGGACCAAGCCGAAGGCGCTCCCGCCCACCCTCGTCATGGTCGCCACCTCCACGAAGGCCGTCGACGAGTCCCTCAACCGGCTCGCCTTCCTCCTCGGCGGGGTCGCCCTCGGCGGCATCGCCCTCGCCGGTGTCACCGGCCGGCTGGTCGCCCGGTCCGCGCTCAAGCCCGTCGACCAGCTGACCGACGCCGTCGAGCACATCGCCCGCACCGAGGAGGTCGGCACCACCATCCCCGTCCAGGGCGAGGACGAGATCGCCCGGCTCTCCACCTCGTTCAACTCCATGAGCACCGCGCTCGCCAACTCCCGCGAGCGGCAGACCCGGCTGATCGCCGACGCCGGCCACGAGCTCCGCACCCCGCTCACCTCGCTGCGCACCAACGTCGACCTGCTGATCCGCAGCGACGACACCGGCCGCCCGCTCCCGCCCGCCACCCGCACCAAGCTGCTCGGCAACATGAAGGCCCAGATGCAGGAGCTCACCGTGCTGATCGGCGACCTGCTCCAGCTCTCCCGCCCGGACTCCCCCAAGCCGGTCCGCACGCTCGCCGTGGTCGCCCTGCACGAGATCGCCGAGCGGGCCGTGGAGCGCGCCAAGCTGCGCGGCCCGGGGCTGGTCTTCGAGACCGCCGCCGCGCCCTGGTACGTGCACGCCGACGCCGCCGCCCTGGAGCGCGCGGTGATCAACCTGCTGGACAACGCGGTGAAGTACAGCCCGCCCGGCGGCACCATCGGCGTCCGGCTCGACGGGGGCGTGCTGACCGTCCGCGACCACGGCCCGGGCATTCCGCCGGACGAGCTCCCGTACGTCTTCGACCGCTTCTGGCGCTCCCCGTCCTCGCGCCAACTCCCCGGCTCGGGCCTGGGGTTGTCGATCGTCGCGCAGAGCGTCCGGGAGGCCGGCGGCGAGGTCTCGCTCGGCCCGGCCCCGGACGGCGGCCCGGGCACCCTGGCCACCGTCCGCCTGCCGGGCGGCCCCACGCCCGCCTAGGAAGCCCTCCCGGACGGCCCGCCCCGGGGAAAAAGGAGAAGGGGCGGGGCGCCCCGACAGCGCCCCGCCCCCCGACCGGCTCACGGCCGGCGACCCCCGGCTCAGCCGGTGGTGCCGCCCGCCGTGACGACCTTGATCCGGTCCTGCGCCGGAGCCTTCAGCGGCGCGGAGGCCGAGCTGTTGGCGCCGAGGTAGGCCGCGAAGACGTCCAGGTCGGAGGCGCCGACGAGCTTGTCGGTGCCGGCCGCGAAGGCCGGGAAGCCGTCGCCGCCGCCGGCCAGGAACTCATTGGCCGCGACCCGGTACTTGGCGGCCGGGTCGACCGGCGCGCCGTTGAGGCGGATCGAGTCGACGACGATCCGGTCCGCGCCCTTGTTGCGCATGTCCAGCGTGTAGCTGAGCGACTTGGACGGCTGGAGGATCTTCGGCGAGGCCTCGTTGGAGCCGCTGACCTGCTGCTGGAGCAGCTGGATCAGCTGGGCCCCGGTCAGCGTCTTGACCTGCATCATGTTGGTGAACGGCTGGACGGTGAACGCCTCGCCGTAGGTCACCACGCCGTCGCCCTCGGCGCCGCTCGCCTTGTAGACGAGGTCGGAGCGGATGCCGCCGGGGTTCATGAAGGCGACCTGCGCGCCGCCCTTGTCGGCGGGCGCGAGACCGGCCTGCTGGGCGTCGGCGATGACGTCGCCCAGCGGCTTCTCGGGGTCGCTGTTGCCGCGGCCGTTGATGTCCGAGGCGATGTAGCCGATCGGACGGTTGGCGATCGGCGCGGCCAGCTTCGAGTAGCGGTCGATCAGCTGGGTCATGTCCGGGGCCTTCTCGACCGTCCGGCGCACGATGTGGTTCTCGGCCTTGACCGACGGGCGCACGATGGCGCCGGTGGTCTTGTCGAGCTTCAGGTCGATCTCGGTGTAGAGCCGGCCGAAGGAGGCGGCGCTGGTCACCGAGCGCGGCACGCCCTGCGGGTCCGGGATGGTGCAGGCGTACGCGTTGTGGGTGTGGCCGGTGACGATGGCGCCGACCGCCGGGTCGACGTTCTTGGCGATGTCGACGATCGGGCCGGAGATGCCCTGGCCGGCCGCGCCGCAGTCGTAGTTGTAGGTGCTGCTGGCCGGCAGGCCGCCCTCGTGGATCAGCGCGACGATCGAGTTGACGCCCTTGGCCTTCAGCTCGGCGGCGTACTTGTTGATCGTGCTGACCTCGTTGGCGAACTTGAGGCCCTTGACGCCCTCGGCGGTGACGATGTTCGGCGTGCCCTCCAGGGTGACGCCGATGAAGCCGATCTTCACGCCCTGGGACTTGGTCACCCAGTACGGGGCCAGCACCGGCTTGCCGGTCTTCTCGCTGGTGACGTTGGCCGACAGGTAGTTGAAGTTGGCGCCCTTGAACGTGCGCCCCTCCTCGTAGCAGCCGTCGGTCGGGTGGCAGCCGCCGTTCTGGAGGCGGAGCAGCTCGGCCGAACCCTCGTCGAACTCGTGGTTGCCGACCGAGCTGACGTCCAGGCCGAGCTTGTCCAGCGCCTCGATGGTGGGCTCGTCGTGGAAGAGCGCCGAGGTCAGCGGGGAGGCGCCGACCAGGTCGCCGGCCGCGACGGTGATCGAGTCGTCGGCGGGGATGCGGGCCTGGCGCAGCGCGGTGGCGAGGTACTCGACACCGCCGGCCGGGGTGCTGACCGGCTGACCGGTGGCCGGGTCGATCTCCCGGATGGTGCCGGACGAGCCGGCCGGGGGCTCCAGGTTGCCGTGCAGGTCGTTGATGGCCAGCAACTGGAGGTTGACGGTCTTGGGCTTCTTCGCGGTCGCGGCCTGGGCCGCGGACGGCATGGCCACCGTGCCGACGAGGCCGGCCGCGGCGACGACGGCCAGCGCCGACCGTCGGGTTCTGACGGAGAGCATGTAGGGGGTCCCCTGCACCTGTGAGAGCGCCCAGCTGTGGACAGGCCCGGGCGCGCGAGACGAGTGTCGTTGCGCGAGTGCAGCCTAGAGTCAACGCGCGTAGCTGTCAGGCCCCCGGACGTAACGACAGGGTTACCTACTGACGAATCGTCGTCGGACTTTCTCCGCCGGACCGCTCCCGGGGCACGGCCCGCCGCCCGCCGGGACGGCCGCCCGCGGCCTCGCCCCGCCCCCGCCCCGGGGCCGCCCTCAGACCCCCGGCTCGGCCGCCAACTGCCGTTCGGCCCGCGCCCGTTCCGCCACCGCGTCCTCGGTCATCGCGCGGTCGGTGTAGACCAGCGGACGCTCCGCCTCGGTGATGATGTGCTTCACCACCTGCACGTTGCCGTTGACGTCCCACACCGCGATGCCCGGCGAAAGTGTGGGGATGATCTCCACCGCCCAGCGCGGCAGGCCGAGCACCCGCCCGGTGGCCCGCGCCTCCTCGGCCTTCTGCATGTAGATCGTCCGGGTGGAGGCCATCTTGAGGATCGCCGACGCCTCCTTGGCCGCCGCCCCGTCCACCACGTCCGACAGGTGGTGCACCACCGCGACGAAGGACAGGCCCAGCCGGCGGCCGAACTTCAGCAGCCGCTGGAACAGCTGCGCCACGAAGGGGCTGTTGATGATGTGCCAGGCCTCCTCGACCAGGAAGATCCGCTTCTTGCGGTCCGGCCTGATCCAGGTGTGCTCCAGCCAGACCCCGACGATCGCCATCAGGATCGGCATCGCGATCGAGTTGCGGTCGATGTGCGACAGGTCGAAGACGATCAGCGGCGCGTCCAGGTCGATGCCCTCGGTGGTCGACCCGTCGAACATGCCCCGCAGGTCACCGTCGACCAGCCGGTCCAGCACCAGGGCGACGTCCAGGCCCCAGGACTGCACCTCGTCCACCGCGACCCCGAGCGACTCCACCGAGGACAGCTCGGGACTGCGCAGGGTGTCGATGATGTCGTCCAGCACCGGCTGGCGGTCCCGGACCGTCGCCACCACGTGCGCGTGCGCGGCCTTCAGCGCGAAGCCGGCCCGCTCCTCCAGCCCGCGCCCCATCGCCACCTCGACGATGGTGCGCAGCAGCGACAGCTGCCCGGTCTGGGTGATCGCCGGGTCCAGCGGGTTGAGCTTCACCCCGCCGTCCCGGGCCGCCATCGGGTCCAGCCGGATCGACTTTATGCCCAGGGCGTTGGCGATCAGGTTCCACTCGCCGACCCCGTCCTCGCCCTGCGCGTCCAGCACCACCACCTGCCGGTCCCGGAACCGCAGCTGGCGCAGCACATAGGTCTTCTCCAGCGCCGACTTGCCGTTGCCGGACTCCCCCAGCACCAGCCAGTGCGGGGCCGGCAGCTGCTGGCCGTACAGCTGGAACGGGTCGTACACGTACCCCTTCCCGCTGTACACCTCCCGCCCGATGATCACCCCGGAGTCGCCCAGCCCCGGCGCGGCCGTCGGCAGGTACACCGCCTGCGCCTGGCCGGTGGACGTGCGCACCGGCAGCCGGGTGGTCTCCACCTTGCCGAACATCAGCGCGGTGAACGCGTCGGTGAGGTTGCCGATCGCCATACGGGGGCCTCCAGATCAGTCGCTCGGCCGGTGCCCGCTCAGCGGCGGATACCGGTGGCGAACGGCAGGGTGTTGACGAACGCGCGGTGGTGCTCGCGGTCGCACCACTCCAGCTTCAGGTAGCTCTTGCCCGCCGACGCCCGGATGGTCCGCTTGTCCCGGGCCAGCGCGTCGGGGTTGCGCGAGGAGACCGTGATGTACCCGACCAGGTTGACGCCAGCCGCACCGGACGCCAGGTCGTCACCGCGCTGGTCCACCCGGCCGCTGTGCGCCAGGTCGCGCGGGTCGACCGTGCGGTTCATCTTGGCCGCGCGGCTGGCCTCCGCGTCGTCGTTGGTCTTCTCGGTGAGCATCCGCTCGATGGCGACGTCGGTGGGCTCCAGGTCCATCGTCACCGCCACCGTCCGGATCACGTCCGGGGTGTGCACCAGCAGCGGCGCCAGGAAGTTGACGCCGACCGGGGTCAGCGGCCACTCCTTGATCCACGCGGTGGCGTGGCACCACGGCTCCCGGGTCGCCGACTCCCGGGTCTTCGCCTCCAAGTACTGCGGGTTGGTGGCGTCCAGCTCGGCCGGCCAGGCGTTCCGCTTCGACATCGCCTGGATGTGGTCGATCGGGTGGTCCGGGTCGTACATCGAGTGCAGCAGCGAGGAGAGCCGGGCCTGGCCCAGCGGCTGCCGCACCCGGATGTCCGCCTCGGCCAGCCGCGCGCAGATGTCCGTCAGCTCACGGGCCATCACCGCGGCCAGCCCCTCGTCGTCCCGGGCCCGCCGGTCGGTCGCGGTGCGGCCCATCGCGTGCGCCTCGGCCGCGAGGTCCCGGGTGTAGTGCATGCACGCCACCAGGTACGCCCGGTGCTGCTCCGACGAGGTCGACACCATCGACTGCAGCTGGTCGTACGACTCCATCAGCCAGCGCGGCGCCTGCGGGTCCCCGCGCCGCTCCACGTCCTTGGCGTGCGCGTCCGGATCGGCCGGCAGGGTGCGGGCCAGGATCTGCAGCCGGGTCACGAAGCCGTCCCCGTTCGCGACGTGCTTCAGCAGCGTCCCGAACCGGTCGACCAGCGCCTCCTGGTCCTCCGAGTCGCGCAGCCCGACGCCCGGGCCCTCGATCTCGATCGCCGCCGTCACCGTGCGCCGCTCCAGGTGCATCAGCACCCCGACCTCGTCCGGCCCGAACGGCGCGGACAGCCAGCGCAGCCGCCCCACCCCGGGCGGCGGACCGATCTCCACCTCGCGGCCGTCCAGCCGCGTCCCGGCGTCCATCGCGTCCGACTTCCACACCGCCCGGCCGCTGCGCACCGTCCGGCGGTAGGTCCGGTTGATCTCCACCCACTTGTAGAACGTCCGGCGCCGGTACGGCACGTACACCGCCGCGATCGCCAGCGCGGGCAGACCGACCAGGCCGGCGAGGCGCAACGGCAGGATCGGCATCATCAGGCCCCAGGCCATGCCGAGGAAGGCCCCGAAGATGATCAGCACGATCTCGCCGGACTCCCGGTTCCGGCCGATCGGCGCGTTCGGGCGGGCCTTGCCGATCAGATAGGTACGGCGCTGGTGCACGTACGGCTGGGCGTACGGGCCGCCGTACTGGCCGAGTGGTTCGCTGCTCACTTACCCGTCACCCTCCCTTCGCTGGATTGCTGTCGCGGATCGGAGCCGCGGCCTGGGCCGGCGGCCCGGCCTGCGGCGGCGGCGCGGGCGTGCGCGCCGCGTGGGCGGCGATGCCCGGGGCGACCGAGCCGCCGCCCGCACCGCCCCCGCCCCCGCCGCCCGGCTGCGGGCCGCGGTCGCCGTGCGTGCTGATGCCCTGCCGCATGAAGTTCGCGGTCCCGTTGATCATCGCCTGTCCGGCCGAGACCGCACTCGCCCGGGCGCTGCGCATGTTCATGATCTCGTCGCCGAAGCCCGGCACGAACCGGTACACGGCGGCGCTCGCGAAGATCGACAGGAAGAGGATCGCCAGCCCCGAGAGCACCCGGGCGAAGTCGTCGCTCGCCCCCGCCCCGGCCGACACCGCACCGGCCAGCCCGAGGATGATCACGATGATCGGCTTCGCCAGGTCCACCGCCACCATCACCCCCGCCCAGCGGCGCACGTGCTTCCACAACTGCTTGTCCACCAGCCCCGCGTACACCGCCGTCCCCAGCAGCGCGCCCACGTACAGCATCGCCGCCCGGATCAGCAGCTCGATCCAGAGCACCGCCGCCGCCAGCACCGCCACCAGCGAGGTGATGATCAGGATCAGCGGCCCGCCGCCGATGTCGCCCTTCTCCAGGGTGTCCGCGAACCCGCCCAGGTACGTCCCGGTGTCCGACTTCGTCCCCACCGCGATCGCCTTGGTCAGCCCGTCGGTCGCGCTCACCACCGTGTACAGGATCAACGGCGTGAACGCCGACGCGATCACCGTCAGCCACAGGAACCCGATCGCCTCCGAGATCGCCGTCGCCAACGGCGCCCCGCGCACCGCCCGCTTGGTCACCGCGAGCAGCCAGAGCACCAGCGTGATGATCGTCGACGCGGCGAACACCACCGCGTACTGCTGCAGGAACGACGCATTGGTGAAGTCCACCTCCGTCGTCCCGTCGATCGCCCCCGACAACTTCCGCACCACCCACGACGCCGCCTGCGCACACCCCTTCGCCAACGACCCCAGCGGATCCGCCACCGTCCCCACGGTCCCACTCCCGGGGAGCGAGGCCCCACCGCCGCCGCCGGGGGCGCAGTAGACATCGTTGCCGGGGAGGGGGATCCCCGGGCAGTTCGAGTTCGGGGTGCTGGGATTCGGGGTCGGGGTCGCCGTGGGCGAGGGCTCGGCGAGTGCCTGCTGTGCTGTCAGGAGCACCGTCAGCAGGCCCAGAGCCGCTCCTCCGGAAATTCTCGCCAGCGCACGCGGAATCATCGTCCGGCCACCGTCAGCGCGCATAGCGGAAGCCTCCGAACTGCTCGACGGCACCTGTGATCTCCTCAGCGGTCGCGGCCTGCTGGTCCGGCGGGACAGGTGCCGGGCCCGAGGCCCGGCTGTAGTCGGTGAGTTTCCAGTCCTCGCCCACCCATCGCAGGCTGAGGGTGAGGGTGAACCACTCCTCCGAGACGGGGCGGACCGAGCGCTCACCCGCGATCCCGTAGAGGCCCGTGCACCAGACCTCCACCTTCACGCTCTCGGCCGTGTAGGCACTGCTCTTCGTCCCCACCGGCACGGTCCGGCTGACGAAGGTCATCCCCTTCGGGGCGCGTCCCTGCGCGTCCACCCCGAACCTGGCCGCCGTCTCCGGCGAGAACCCCTGGTCCAGCCGGGACTGGAGGGCCGGGGCCGCCGCGGGGTCGGCGATGGTGGTGACGATGGTGTGGCGGGTGTCGGTGCGGAACATGTCCGCGGAGCCGATGGCCACCGCGTAGTTGGCGGCGGCGGACTGGGCGCCCTGGTCGGTGTGCGGGAAGCCGGAGGCGATGCCGTTGACGGTGGTGGTGACGGGCTGGTCGCCGCTGGGGGCGGGGCCCGCGCCGGTGGCGGCGGTGGCGGCGGCCCGGTCGGCGGAGCGGCCGGCGCCGGCGCTGCCCGGGTCGGGTTTGCCCCGGTTGGCGATCGAGATGGCCAGCACGAGCAGGGCGATGACCAGCACGACGGTCAGCAGGGTCCGCAGCGGTCGCGCCTGACGGAGGCTCGGCTGGGAGGCGGGCTGTTCGCCGACCGGCAGCCGCGTACGGGTGTGCGGCTGGTCGTCGGACAACGGCACGGCGGCCCTCCTGGTGCGGGGAGCCGGCTGGCGGCTCCGGGGGCCCCTCCGGCCGTGGGCGGGCGCGGAGGGAAGGGGTGGTGGATGGATTCCCGGCGGGGCTCCGGACATGCACGGATGCCCGGACAGGAGGTCGGAAGGTCAGGCGATCGGACAGGCTCGCGGGCACGGACGTCCCGCCGTCCACCGCAATCCCACGTCACGTCGCAGCGGCCGGAAGGGCCCGAAGAGCCCGATCCGTCCGATCTGCCCGAACTGTTCGACCGTCAGATCGCCATGCCGTACACAATGGTGAACAGAGTGCCGAGTGATCCAATGATGAACACGCCGGTCAGCCCGGCGATGATCAGCCCCTTGCCCTGTTCGGCGCCGAAGCTGTCGCGCATCGCGGTGGCGCCGATCCGCTGCTTGGCCGCGCCCCAGACGGCGATGCCGAGGCAGGCCAGGATGGCCACGGCCATGACGACCTGGACCATCACCCGGGCCTCCGACCCGAGGCTCGCGAACGGGCCCCAGTCCGGGGCGATCCCGCCGATGATGGTGTCGATATTCGGCTTCTTTGGAGGGTCCTCGGCCAGGTGGCCGATCGCGATGCTGTGCACGCTGCTCTGGTTCATTTCCATCTCACCGCCCGATCAGGCAAATTCAAGGGCCCAGACCCCGCCCGCGCGAAGGGTCGGTACCTATTCTTGGCCAGATCTGATGTCGACTTGGCTACTTCTCGCGGATTGGTCGTGAGGCATCGGACACGTACGCGAGGATGTCCACCGTACGAAGGATAGCGCTCACTCTTTGTATCTCTGATGATTGCGGTGAGCAACGCCTTCCGGGACACTTCGACTGACGATTCGTCGGGATGGTGCTGATGGTACTCCGGAAGGGCGGTACGGCCGCCGCTGCTGCGGGAGTTGTGCTCGCCGGCTTCGTCGGCCTGGTGACGTTCGGGACGTATGCGGCGAGCGGGACGCCGCAGCAGCAGGGCAATGCCGCCGGACTCTCGCCGGGAACCGTTCCGGCCGCGTACCAGGGGCCGATCGAACAGTGGGGCCGGCTCTGCCCCGACCTCTCCCCCCCGTTGCTCGCCGCGCAGTTGTACCAGGAAAGCGGTTTCGACCCGCGGGCCCGTTCCGGCGTCGGGGCGGAGGGCCTGGCGCAGTTCATGCCGGGCACCTGGGCGTCGTACGGCACCGACGGCAACAACGACGGCCGGCGCGACCCCTGGGACCCGCTGGACGCCATCGCCTCGGCCGCCACCTTCGACTGTGCGCTCGCCCGGGACGTCGCCAAGGTCCCGGGCGACCGCCAGTCCAACATGCTGGCCGCCTACAACGCCGGGCCGGGCGCGGTGGCGAAGTACCAGGGCGTGCCGCCGTACCGGGAGACCCAGGGGTACGTCCGGAACATCCTGGCGACCGCCCGCAGTTTCGCCGCCCCGGCCGATCCGGCAGCCCCGGTGGAGGTCTCGGCCCAGTCGGCGGCCGCGATCTACTTCGCCCAGACCAAGCTCGGCACCCCGTACATGTGGGGCGGCGACGGAAAGCCGTGGCAGAACGGGCGCTTCGACTGCTCCGGGCTCACCAAGGCCGCGTTCGAGAGTGTGGGCATCCTCCTGCCGCGGGTCGCCAACGACCAGTGGTACGCCGGGCCGCACCCGTCGCGCGATCAGCTGCGCCCGGGGGACCTGGTGTTCTGGGCGACCGACCTGACCGATCCGCGCAGCATCCACCACGTGGGCATCTACGTGGGCGGCGGGTACATGATCAACGCACCGCGCACCGGTGCGGTGATCCGCTACGACAAGATCGACACCCGGGAGTACATCGGCGCCACCCGGGTCACCTCGGACGGCGCCCAGGCCCTGCCGGACCGCAACGACAACGGCACGGTGATCGCCCCGAGCCGCCCCGGCGAACCGGCCCCGACACCCGCACCGACCCCGACCCCGAACCCGCCCGCCCCGGCCGCGCAGGCGGCGGTCCAGGCCGCCCCGCCCGGCCGCCCCACCGCCGTCGCCGCGACCGGCACCGGGACGGCAGGTTCAGGTCAACTCCCCGCAAAGAACTGAGCCCGCCCAACCGCCGGGTGTGCGCGCGGTGTGGACGCTGAGTCAAGTTTCGATAACCGGGCGTTCCCGTGGAACGCTGTACACCGGTGATGACGTTGTGTTCGTTGGTCCCCCGTCAACCGCCCCGCGCCGGGCAGCGGCGTGCGGGGCCACGGCGCAACGACCAGGTGCAGCGGACCCAGAAGGAGGTGCGGCGTGTCGACGCCGCTTGCCGACACGACCAACCCCGACCTCGGCCTGCTCTACGCCGTCAACGGCCTGGCCCGACACGCCCCGGCCTCGCTGGACCGGGTGGTCTCCTGGACCGGCGAGTACGGCATCCTGATCGGCCTCGCCCTGCTGGGCCTGGTGGGCTGGCTGCGGGCCCGGCGGCGTCCGGACGCCCCGGTGGCGGTCGCCGGGCTGCTCTGGGCCCCGCTCGCGGTCGGCATCGCCGAGCTGGCCAACCTGCCGATCTCGGCCATCGTGGACCGCCCCCGGCCCTTCGTGGACCACTCCGGCCTGGAGGTGCTGGTCGAGGGCAAGGCCGGCACGCACTCCTTCGTCAGCGACCACTCCACGATGTCGATGGGCATCGCGGTGGCGCTCTTCCTGGTCAACCGGCGGCTCGGCTGGATCGCCGGCGGGCTGGCCCTGCTGCAGGGCTTCTGCCGGATGTACATGGGCGTCCACTACCCGACCGACGTGATCGGCGGCTTCGCGCTCGCCACCGCGGTGGTGCTGCTGCTCGCGCCGATCGCGATGGCCGTGCTGGTACCGCTCTGCCACGCGCTCACCCGTACGCCGCTGGCCCCGCTGATCCGCGCCGGACGGGGCGCCGAGCGGGGCTCCGGACCGGGCGGGGGCCGCTCCCGCCGACGGGGTCGACGGGGTCGGCCCGGCGGCGCCGGGGGCGCGGTCCGCGCCGAGGAACAGCCGCGGGAGTCCGACCTGGCCGCGTGAGGCGGGCGTCCGGCACCGGGGCCTACCCCGGGTCCGCCGCTTCGGTGGCGAGGTGGTCGTCCGCCTCCCGCCGGGTGAGGTCGCGCGAGCGCCGGGCCGGGGAGTACCAGCCGCAGACGCAGGTCGCGTAGCAGAAGGAACCGCGCTCGCTGATCGCGACGCGGTGCTCGGGCATCGGGGTGGTGCCGGGAACGGCCGGCAGCTCACTGTGCACGTGCTTCACCGTAACGCGCCGGGGCACCGGCGCGCGACGCCTGTGACGCGCGGGACCGCGCGTAACTCCCGGCGCCTCAACTCGTTTGCCCGGAAAGAGCTCTGCCCACCCGCTGGTGGTGGCCGGCGGGGCAGTCGGGCCCGAGGGGGTTGTCGCGAGGATGAAGATGACCGACCAGCAGCGCACCGGACGGACGGGTGGCCGCACCGCGCGCCGGACGCGTCCGGCGGCGGGAGCCGCCCTGCTCGCCGCCGTGCTCGCCGGGGCGGCCGCCCTGGCCGGCTGCTCGCCGGACGCCGCGGGCGGCGTGGACGCCGCCTCCGCCGACCAGCAGGCGAGCAGCGCCCCCGAGCAGCTCTCCGCCGACCCGCTGACCGCGGTCCGCGGCGCCGCCGACATCACCGGCCGGTCCGGCTCGGCGCGCGCCGCCACCGAACTGGTGACCGAGTCCGCCGAGAAGAAGGCGGTCTTCACCGGCACCGGCGGCTACGACTACGTGAAGCGGATCGGCCGGCTGGAGGTGCAGGTGCCGCCGGGCGCCGCGACCACCGGCAAGATCGTCGAGGTGCTCCTGCCCGGCACGGTCTACCTGCAGAACAGCGGCGCGAAGGTGCCGGAGGGCAAGTGGGTCAAGCTGGACGTCCGCCAGCTGCCGGACGGCAACCTGGTGAGCGGCGGCGCCACCGATCCGTCCTCCGCCGCCGGCGCCCTGCGCGGCGCGCAGAAGGCCGAGCTCCTCGGCGCCGAGACGCTCGACGGGGTGGCCCTGAAGCACTACCGCGGCACCCTGGACCTCGCCAAGGCGGCCGACGCCACCGGCGGGCGCGGCGGGGACGGCCTGCGGATGGGGGCGCAGACCTTCACCGTGAAGGAGGTCCCCTACGACGTCTGGCTGGACGACCAGGGGCGGCTGCACAAGGTGGTCGAGGTGTTCACCTTCGCCGGGGTGGCCGGCTCCAAGGAGGCGAAGGACCAGGTGAAGGTGGTCTCGACCACCACCCTGAGCGACTTCGGCGCGCCGGTGGAGGCCGCCGAGCCGCCGGCCGCGGACATCTTCGCGATGAAGCCCACCGAGAGCCCGAAGTAGCCCGAAGTAGCCCGGAGCGGTCCGCTGCGGCGGTCGGCCCCGGGGCGCGGTGGGCGCGGGCCCGCGGGGAGGCCGCCGGTCCGGGTGGGCCCGGGCGCCCCCGGGCCCACCCGTTTCGGGGGCGCCGAGATGGCCCGTCCGTGCCATGTGGACGGGCTCCGAAGTGCCTAGGCTGGACGTCGGGTGGCTGCCGCCCGGGCTGGTGAGGCGCTGAAGGGGTGGTGCAGGTGATGGCGTCCACGGGCGGCCGCAGCGGCGGGCACGACGACGCGGCCCTCGACGAGATCGAGCTGGCCGGCGAGCTGATGATCGCCGCCACGGCCAGCAGCGGCGACCGGCTGCCGACCGAACG
Organism: Kitasatospora sp. NPDC057692; assembly: GCF_042799475.1. NCBI lineage: Bacteria > Bacillati > Actinomycetota > Actinomycetes > Kitasatosporales > Streptomycetaceae > Kitasatospora > Kitasatospora sp. NPDC057692. The sequence goes on from NZ_JBHVIV010000046.1 coordinate 57,041, forward strand.
GATCGACGAGGTCCTGCTCGACCGGGCCGAGGGCGCTCCGGCCGCCGGTCCCGCCCGGGACCCGCAGGCCCCGGAGCACCCGCAGGTCCGGGAGCACCCGCAGGTCCGGGAGCACCGGCAGGACCAGGAGGACTAGCGCCCGGACGGGCGGGCCGGTGGCGGGGTCAGCTGCGCAGCAGCCGGCTGATCGCCGCGGTGGCCTCGGCGACCTTGGCATCCAGCTCGGTACCGCCCTCCTCGGCGGCGAGCGCGACGCAGTGCCGCAGGTGCTCCTCCAGCAGCGAGAGCGCGAAGGACTGCAGGGCCTTGGTGCCGGCCGAGACCTGGGTGAGCACGTCGATGCAGTAGACGTCCTCGTCGACCATCCGCTGGAGTCCGCGGATCTGGCCCTCGATCCGGCGCAGCCGCTTGAGGTGCGCGTCCTTCTGGGCGCTGTACCCGTGCGGGCCGTGGCCGGCGTGGGCGGTCCCCGCGACCGGCGCCTTCCCGGGTGCAACGTGCTCGCCGTGCGGTTCCGCCCCGGGCGCCTGCTCCGGCTCGGTGCGCGCTTGCGTGGTGGTCATCGGCCCGCCTTCGTCTGTGTGCCTGCTGGCTGCGTCGGCTTCCAGTGTCCAACACCCGGGCCCGTCGTGGTGTTCCTCCGGCAGGGCCGAGCGGCCGCGGCCGCGTCCGGAGCGGTTCCCCCGTCCGGGGAACACCCCGCTCTTCCCGGCGCACGGCAGGGGCGATCCGGGCGAGGTTCCGTCAGACTGGGGGCTCATGCCCGCACCTGTGGTGCGGATCGGATCCACTGCTGCGGCAGCCGAACGGAAGGGGAGGTTCCGACTCCTCTTCGAGCACCCCGTTTGCGCCGTGGTGCTCGGTTGGACCTAGCATCGTTCAGTCCCCTACCCCGCACATCGGAGATTTCCGTGCGTTTTAGCCTGACCCCGAAGGAGACGAGCTTCTACGACATGTTCGCCGCAGCCGCGGAGAACCTGGTCGTCGGCTCGAAGCTCCTGCTGGAACTGCTGGGATCAGACGTGTCGGCCCGCGCGGAGATCGTCGAGCGCATGCGCGCCGCCGAGCACGCCGGAGACGACACCACCCATGCGATCTTCCACCAGCTGAACTCGTCCTTCATCACGCCCTTCGACCGCGAGGACATCTACACCCTCGCCTCGTCGCTGGACGACATCATGGACTTCATGGAGGAGGCCGTCGACCTGGTCGTCCTCTATGACATCCAGACCCTGCCGAAGGGCATCGAGCAGCAGATCGAGGTCCTGGCCCGCGCCGCCGAGCTGACCGCCGAGGCGATGCCGAACCTGCGGAGCATGTCCAACCTCACCGAGTACTGGATCGAGGTCAACCGGCTGGAGAACCAGGCCGACCAGATCCACCGCAAGCTGCTCGCCCACCTCTTCTCCGGCCAGTACGAGGCCATCGAGGTGCTCAAGCTGAAGCAGGTCGTGGACGTCCTCGAACAGGCCGCGGACGCCTTCGAGCACGTCGCCAACACGGTGGAGACCATCGCGGTCAAGGAGTCCTGACCCCCGTGGACATGGCAGCACTCATCGCCGTCGTCGGCGTTGCCTTCTTCTTCACCTACACCAACGGCTTCCACGACTCGGCCAACGCGATCGCCACCTCGGTCTCCACCCGGGCGCTGACGCCCCGGGCGGCGCTGGCGATGGCCGCGGTGATGAACCTGGCGGGCGCCTTCCTGGGCAGCGGGGTGGCGCACACCGTCTCGCAGGGCATCATCGAGACCCCGACCGGCGACCAGGGCATGGTGATCCTGTTCGCCGCGCTGGTCGGCGCCATCGCCTGGAACCTGGTCACCTGGTACTTCGGCCTGCCGTCCTCCTCCTCGCACGCGCTGTTCGGCGGCATGGTGGGAGCGGCGCTGGCCGGCGGCACCGAAGTGATCTGGAGCGGTGTCATCGACAAGATCATCATCCCGATGATCGTCTCTCCGGTGGTCGGCCTGGTCGGCGGCTTCCTGGTGATGCTGGCGATCCTCTGGCTCTTCCGGCGGGCCAACCCGCACCGGGCCAAGCGCAACTTCCGGGTCGCCCAGACCGCCTCGGCCGCCGCGATGGCACTCGCCCACGGTCTGCAGGACGCGCAGAAGACCATGGGCATCGTGGTGATGGCCCTGGTCATCTCGGGCCACCAGGGCCAGGACGACCCGATCCCGGTCTGGGTGAAGATCTCCTGCGCGACCATGCTGTCGCTGGGCACCTACGCGGGCGGCTGGCGGATCATGCGGACCCTCGGCCGGAAGATCATCGAGCTGGACCCGCCGCAGGGCTTCGCCGCCGAGGCCACCGCGTCGACGGTCATGTACATCACGTCGTTCGTCTTCAAGGCGCCGATCTCCACCACCCACGTGATCACCTCGGCGATCATGGGTGCCGGGGCCACCAAGCGGATCCGCGCGGTGCGCTGGGGCGTCGCCAAGAACATCGTGCTCGGCTGGTTCATCACGATGCCGGCGGCCGCCGTCGTCGCGGCGCTGGTGTACTGGTTCGTCCACCTGTTCTGGGGCTGACGCCCGAACCCTCCGGACGCGGCAGGGCCCGCCCCCCACATCTCGGGGGGCGGGCCCTCGTGCTCCGCGGCGGCACCGCCATGCAGCACCGCGAAGCAGCTTGTGGAGCAGCGGACCGATCAGCCGAAGCGGCCCGAGATGTAGTCCTCGGTCGCCTGCACGGACGGGTTGGAGAAGATCCGCTGGGTGTCGTCCAGCTCGATCAGCTTGCCCGGCTGGCCGACGCCGGCCAGGTTGAAGAAGGCGGTGCGGTCGCTGACGCGGGCCGCCTGCTGCATGTTGTGCGTCACGATGACGATGGTGAACTGGGACTTCAGCTCGCCGATCAGGTCCTCGATGGCGAGGGTGGAGATCGGGTCGAGGGCGGAGCAGGGCTCGTCCATCAGCAGGACCTGCGGCTCGACCGCGATGGCGCGGGCGATGCAGAGGCGCTGCTGCTGACCGCCGGAGAGGCCGGCGCCCGGCTTGTTCAGCCGGTCCTTGACCTCGTTCCACAGGTTGGCGCCCTTGAGCGACTTCTCCACCACGTCGTCCAGCACGGACTTCTTGCGCACGCCGGCGAGCTTCAGCCCGGCGACCACGTTGTCGTAGATCGACATGGTCGGGAACGGGTTCGGGCGCTGGAAGACCATGCCGACCGAGCGGCGGACGGCGACCGGGTCGACGGCGGAGGCGTACAGGTTCTCGTCGTCCAGGAGCACCTTGCCCTCGACGCGGGCGCCGGGGATCACCTCGTGCATCCGGTTGAGGGTCCGCAGGAAGGTCGACTTGCCGCAGCCGGAGGGGCCGATGAAGGCCGTCACCGAGCGGGGTTCGATCGCCATCGAGATGTCCTCGATGGCCTTGGTGGAGCCGTAGTAGGCGGACAGTCCGCTGACGTCGATGCGCTTGGCCATGATCGTTCGTCTTCTCTCAGTCTTCGTCGTACGTCAGTCGGTCGCTCAGTGTCCGGCCTTGGGCGAGCGCCAGCGGGCGATGCCTCGGGCGATGAGGTTGAGCCCCATCACGAAGGCGATCAGCACGAGCGCGGCACCCCAGGCGCGGGCATAGCCGTAGTCGTTGTTCACCACGGCGTACTGCTGCCAGATGTACATCGGCAGCGACTGCTGCGGTCCGTCGAACGGGTTGTTGTTGATGTAGGCGGCACCGAAGACCAGCATCATCACCGGGGCGGTCTCACCCGTGATGCGGGCGACCGCGAGCATCACACCGGTGGTGATGCCGCCGATGGCGGTGGGGAGGACGATCCTCAGGATGGTCTTCCACTTCGGCACGCCGAGCGCGTACGACGCCTCGCGCAGCTCGTTCGGGACGAGCTTGAGCATCTCCTCGGTGGAGCGGACCACGACCGGCATCATCAGGATCGCCAGCGCGAGGCTGCCCGAGAAGCCGGAGTAGTTGAAGCCGAGGGCGATGTTCCACAAGGACAGGATGAACAGACCGGCGACGATCGACGGGACACCCGTCATGACGTCGACGAAGAAGGTGACCGCCTTGGCGAGCGTGCCGCGGCCGTACTCGACCAGGTAGACGGCGGTCAGCAGACCGATCGGGGCGGCCATCAGGGTGGCCAGCAGGACCTGCTCCAGGGTGCCGATCAGCGCGTGGTAGATACCGCCGCCGGGACCGGCCGAGCGCACGCCCATCATGGAGTGCGTCAGGAAGTTGCCGTCCACGACGCCGATGCCCTTCTGGACCGTGTAGACGGTCAGCGCGAGCAGCGGGATGACGGCCAGGATGAAGGCGACCCAGACCGCCGAGGTGGCGAACCGGTCCTTGGCCTGCCGGCGGCCCTCGACCTGGGCGGCGAGCACGTAGCTGATGAGCAGGAACAGGGCCGCGGAGATCAGGCCCCACTGGAGCTTGCTCTCCAGGTCGGCCACCAGGCCGATGCCGCAGCCGAGGGCGATCGAGCCGACGGCCACGCCGGCCGGGGCCCACTTGGGCAGCCGGTTGGCGGTCAGCGGGCGGCCCACCGGACGGGCGTCCGCCGGAACCGAGGTCGTAGCGGCACTCATGCGTTGGCCCCCGAGTACTCCTTGCGGCGGGCGACGATCAGCCGCGCGGCACCGTTCACCAGCAGGGTGATCACGAACAGGACGAGGCCGGAGGCCATCAGCGCGTCCCGGCCGAAGGGCTGGGCCTCGTTGAACTTCAGGGCGATGTTCTGCGCGAAGGTGCCGCCGCCCGGGTCGAGCAGGTGCAGCGAGAGCACGTTGCTGGAGGAGAGCACGACGGCGACCGCGATGGTCTCGCCGAGCGCGCGGCCGAGGCCGAGCATCGAGGCCGAGATGATGCCGGGGCGGCCGAACGGCAGCACCGAGGTGCGGATCATCTCCCAGCGGGTCGCGCCGAGCGCGAGCGCCGCCTCCTCGTGCATCCGCGGCACCTGCCGGAAGACCTCGCGGCTGACCGCGGTGATGATCGGCAGGACCATGATCGCCAGCAGGATGCCGACCGTGAACAGGTTGCGCGGGGTGGTGCCGGCCCGGGACTGGTCGAAGATGTACGTCCAGCCGAGGTACTCGTCCAGCCAGCTGTTCAGGCCGCTGAGGTGCGGCACCAGGAACAGCGCCCCCCACAGGCCGTAGATGATGCTGGGCACGGCCGCCAGCAGGTCCACCAGGTAGGCGAACGGCTGGGCGATCCGGCGCGGCGCGTAGTGCGAGATGAACAGCGCGATCCCGATGGCCACCGGGACGGCGATCACCATCGCGATCAGCGCGCTGACGATGGTGCCGAACGCCAGGACCGCGATGCCGAAGACCGGCTTCGGGGCGTCCGGCGTCCACTCGAAGGTGGTGAGGAAGTTGCCCTCGTTCTTGCTCAGGGCGATGCCCGAGCGCCAGGTCAGGAAGCCCGCGATGGCGGCCATGACCACCAGCAGCAGGATGCCCGACCCGCGGGACAGGTTCATGAAGATCTTGTCGCCGACCCGGCTGTCGCGCTGGCGGCGTTCCCTGCCTCGCGGGCCGGCAGGGGTGGATGAAGTCATTGGTCTTCTCCGGTCTGGTGGTGCGGCCCCGAGGGGGCGGCACCCTGGCGGCGGTGCCCCGGACGTGTTGCGTTTCGTCGGTACTTCCCGCGGGGGCGGCCCCGGCCCCCCTCGTTCACGGGGCCGCCCCAGCGGAGGTCCTACTGGGTCAGGCGAGGGAGGCGATGACGCCGTTCACCTTGTCGGTCAGCGACTTCGGCAGCGGGACGTAGCCCGCGTCGCCGATCGCCTTCTGGCCCGCGTCGCTGGCGCTGTAGGCCAGGAAGGCCTTCAGGGTGTCGAGGGTGTCGGCCTTGTTGCCCTTGTCGCAGGCGATCTCGTAGGTCACCAGGACCAGCGGGTAGGAGCCCTCGTCCTTGGTCGCGTAGTCGAGGGTCAGCGCCAGGTCACTGCCGGTGCCGGCCATCTGCGCCTTGGCGAAGGTGTTGGCGGCGTTGGCGGCGGTGGCCTCGACCGGCTTGGCGGCACCGGTGTTGATGGCGGCGCTCTTCAGGTTGTTGGTCTGCGCGAAGGAGAGCTCGGCGTAGCTGATCGAGTTCTTGACCTGCTTCACCTGGGCCGCGACGCCGGCCGAGCCGTTGGCGCCCTGGCCGAGCTTGCCCGCCCAGGCCTTGCTGGCCGGGTACGACCAGGCGCCGCCCGAGGTCTTGGCGAAGTACTTGGTCAGGTTCTCGGTGGTGCCCGAGTCGTCGGTGCGGTGGAAGGCCTGGATGTCGGCGTCCGGCAGCTTGGCGCTCGGGTTCAGCGCGACGATGGCCGGGTCGTTCCACTTGGTGATCTGCGAGTCGAAGATCTTCGCGATGGTCGGGCCGTCCAGGACCAGGTTGTCCACGCCGTCCACGTTGTAGACGATCGAGATCAGGCCCGCGACGATCGGCAGGTTGATGCCCTGGCCGCCGGTGCAGACGGCCTTGCTGGCCTCGACCTCGGCCGGCTTCAGCGCCGAGTCCGAGCCGGCGAACTGGATCTTGCCCTGGGTGAACTGCTGGACACCGGCGCCGGAGCCGCCGCCACCGTAGTTGACGGTGGCGCCCTTGCAGGCCGCCTCGAAGTTGTTCTTCAGGATGTCGATCGCGTTGCCCTGGGCGGTGGAGCCGGCGGCGACCAGAGCGTTGGGCTTCGAGCCACAGTTGATCGCGGCGGGGGCGGCGGCGGAGCCGCTGCCCGACGGAGCGGCGGCGTTGTTGTTGTTATCGTCCGAGCCGCAGGCGGCGAGCGACAGCGAGCTGACGAGCGCCATGGCACCGATCGCGAGGGCCTTGGAGCGGCCGTTCCGCTGGAGCTTCACAGGGTGTCCCTTTCTGTGGCATTGCCCGGCGCGCGGGCCCTGCCGAGCAGGGCGGTGCGCGGGTTTTGCTGAGGTCCGGGGCCCGTTCGGCCCGCCGGTGAAACTGAAGTTAGGCCGGGCAGGTGACACATCAGCCGGTCGCAAGTGAACGGCGAGTGAACCTCGAACGGATGACAGGAAACTACGTCAGGTAGTAACGGTTGCGTCACGGCGAGGGCGCAGGGAGATCACTTCCACTGTTCCTTCACGCCTCCCGGTCCCGCAACCGCACTGGCCTGGCCTCCAGCAGCTCCAGCAGGGCGTCGACCAGCCCCCGGTCCTGCTCCCGGGTCAACCGCGCCCGCGCCTTCCCCGCCGGCAGCCACTCCAGCCGGTCCACCTCCCGGTTGGGCCGGAACTCCCCCGCCGTCGGCACCGCCGCCCAGTACCGGACCTCCTTCGGACGGCCCTGCGCCATGTAGTGCTGGGTCGGCAGCTCCTCCCCCAGCACGCAGCAGAACCCCGTCTCCTCCCGCACCTCGCGCAGGGCCGCCTCCACCACGCCCTCGCCCGGGTGCAGCTTCCCCTTCGGCAGGCTCCAGTCGTCGTACTTCGGCCGGTGGATCACCGCGATCCGCGGCCGGCCCAGCCGTCCGCTCTTCTTCGGGCGGCCCGGCAGCCAGAGCACCGCCCCCGCCGCCAGCACCACCCTCCCGTCGGAAACCGCCCGACCGGACGCCGCCTGCCTGGCCGCCGCCTGCCCGGACGACAGCCGGTCGGCCGCTCTCGCACCGGCCCGCCGGCCGTCCTCCGGCCCCCGCCGCGCGCCCACCTCAGGCCGTCCGCGATTCCGCCGCCGCCCCCCAGCTCTCGGCCGGCGGCAGCTCCAGCCACGCCTCCGAGCCCGGCGGCAGCTCCGGCCACCGCCGCCCGAAGGCGTACCGCGCCGCCTCCACCTCCAGCCGCTGGTCCGCGTGCACCACACCCAGCACATAGGCCGTCGCCGGGGTGATCCGCGGCGTGCGCGCCGCCGTCGCGGCCGTCACCGCCGCCTCCGAGGCCTCCTGGTGCCGCAGCAGCACCCGGTCCAGCTCGTCCAGCACCGCCGACGGCCGCCCGCACACCTCCAGCGCGTACCGGGCCCGCTTCACCAGCACCCGGGTCCGGTGCCACGGCGCGTCGTCCGCCGCCAGCGCCGCGTCCGCGTCCAGCGCGCCCCGCGCCCCCGGCACCGACCCCAGCCGGCGCAGCCCGTCCCCGCCGTACGGCGTCGCCGTCCGCTGCAACGGCAGCTGCTGGGCGCTCGCCGCCAGCGCCCCGAACGCGGCCGCCGCCTGCGGCACCAGCACCGCGCCCGCCCGGTCGTGCGCCGACTCCAGCAGCGGCGCCTCCGCCACCAGCAGGGTCATCCGGTCCGCCAGGGCGTGCAGCCGCGCCGAGCGCAGCTCCTGCAGCACCATGGAGTGCGCCCTGGTCCGGGCCAGGGTCAGCTGCCGGTCCAGCAGCGCCCGCGCCTTCGGCGCCCCCGCGTGGCCGGCCAGCATGCCCGGCCCCTCCGCCTCGCTCCCGCTCAGCCCGTCCAGCGCGCCCAGCAGCCGGGCCGACCGCCGCACGTACCCAGGCTCCAGCGCCAGCAGGTTCAGCAGCCAGGCCAGTTCGGTCCGCGACTCCTGCGCCCAGACCGGCTCGAAGGAGGCGGAGAAGGTGTTCAGCAACCCGTTGATCCGCCGCACCGCCCGCAGCAGGTCCGACGTCCCCTCCGACGGGACCACGGACGCACCCGGTCTGGCACCGACCTCGCCCACCGCCAGCGGCAGGGCGCGCAGGAACGCGCCCGCGAGGGCGGTGAGATGGCTGGAGAGGATGTCCCCGGCGGTCGCGGTGGAGGCCGCCCGGGCCGTCATCGGCGCATCGGTCATGGCTAGGTAGATCCCCGTTCCCCCGGGGCCGTCCCCGGGGCTGGTGGCCGACCGCTCAGCGGGTCCCTACCGCTCAGCGGCTCGCGTCGGTGGGTCGCGCGGTCGCGTCGAGTCTCGTGCCGTCGTGTCCCCCGGCGGCGGGGCCCGCACCGGTCGGTCCGGTGCGGGCCCGCCGCGCGGTGTCGCGGCTCACGTCGTCACGTCTGGCGTCAGCGGGGTCGTGGCGGCGACCGGAGGTCATCGGGCGGTGACGGCCCGACGACGCTGACGCGAGTCGATGAGCAGGTCCTGGACGTGTCGCAGCGGCTTGCCGTCGCCGTCCTGGGCGTGCCGGGACCAGGCCCCGTCCGCACCGAGGTGCCAGGACTCCGTCTCGTCCGACATCCCGAGGTCGAGCAGTCCGGACAGCTCGGCCCGGTGCGCCGGGTCGGTGATCCGCAGCAGCGCCTCGATCCGGCGGTCCAGGTTGCGGTGCATCATGTCGGCACTGCCGATCCACACCTCCGGATCGCCGTTGTTGCCGAACACGAAGATCCGGGAGTGCTCCAGGAAGCGCCCCAGGATGCTGCGCACCCGGACGTTCTCGCTCAGCCCCGGCACGCCCGGCCGGATCGCGCAGATGCCGCGCACCCACACGTCCACCGGCACGCCGGCCTGCGAGGCCCGGTACAGCGCGTCGATCACGGCCTCGTCGACGATCGAGTTGACCTTGAACCTCACGTGCGCCGGACGCCCCGCCCGGTGGTTGGCGATCTCGTTGTGGATCCGCGCCACCAGGCCGTCCCGCAGCCCGCGCGGGGCGGTCAGCAGCCGGCGGTACGACTCGCGGCGCGAGTATCCGGAGAGCCGGTTGAAGAGGTCCGAGAGGTCCGCGCCGACCTGCGGGTCCGAGGTCAGCAGACCGAGGTCCTCGTACAGCCGGGCCGTCTTCGGGTGGTAGTTGCCGGTGCCGACGTGCGAGTACCGGCGCAGGGTGTCGCCCTCCTGCCGGACCACCAGCGACAGCTTGCAGTGCGTCTTCAGCCCGACCAGGCCGTAGACCACGTGGCAGCCGGCCTCCTCCAGCTTGCGGGCCCACTTGATGTTGGCCTGCTCGTCGAAGCGCGCCTTGATCTCGACCAGCACCAGCACCTGCTTGCCGGACTCCGCCGCGTCGATCAGCGCGTCGACGATCGGCGAGTCACCCGAGGTCCGGTACAGCGTCTGCTTGATCGCCAGCACGTCCGGGTCGGCCGCGGCCTGCTCCAGGAACGCCTGCACCGAGGTGGAGAAGCTGTCGTAGGGGTGGTGCAGCAGCACGTCCCGCTCGCGCATCGCGGCGAAGATGTCCGGCTGCGAGGCCGACTCGACGTCGGTCAGGCCGCGCGCCGTGCCCGCCACGAACTTCGGGTACCTCAGCTCCGGCCGGTCCAGCTCGGCGATGCCGAACAGGCCGGTCAGGTCCAGCGGCCCGGGCAGCGGGAAGACCTCCGCCTCGGTGATGTTCAGCTCCCGGACCAGCAGGTCCAGGATGTAGGGGTCGATCGACTCCTCGACCTCCAGCCGCACCGGCGGGCCGAAGCGCCGCCGCATCAGCTCCTTCTCCAGGGCCTTGAGGATGTTCTCGGTGTCGTCCTCCTCCACCTCCAGGTCCTCGTTGCGGGTGACCCGGAAGGCGTGGTGGGCGAGCACCTCCATGCCCGGGAAGAGCTCCTCCAGATGCGCCCCCATGACGTCCTCCAGCGGCACGAACCGCTGCGGGGAGGCCTCCAGGAAGCGCGCGAGCGACTGCGGCACCTTCACCCGGGCGAAGTGCTTGTGCCCGGAGACCGGGTTGCGCACGACGACCGCCAGGTTGAGGGAGAGCCCCGATATGTAGGGGAAGGGGTGCGCCGGGTCCACCGCCAGCGGGGTGAGGACCGGGAAGATCTTCTGCCGGAACAGGGTGTGCAGCCGCGCCTGCTCCTTCTCCGCCAGCTCGGACCAGCGGACCACCTCGATCCCCTCGGCGGCGAGGTCCGGCAGCACCTCCTGCTGGAACGCGGCGGCGTGGCGGGCCATCAGCTCGCGCGAGCGGGTCCAGATGAGGTCCAGCACCTCGCGCGGCTGGAGCCCGGACGCGCTGCGCTGGGCGACCCCGGTGGCGATCCGGCGCTTCAGGCCGGCCACCCGGACCATGAAGAACTCGTCGAGGTTGCTGGCGAAGATCGCCAGGAACTTGGCGCGCTCCAGCAACGGGATGCCCGGATCCTCGGCCAGCTCCAGCACGCGTTCGTTGAACGCGAGCCAGCTGCGCTCACGGTCCAGGAAGCGGCCCTGCGGCAGTTCCTCGAGGTCCTGCTCGTCGGTGACCGTCAGTTCCGGCGGTATCCCGAGCGCACTGGACATCCGCGCGGGCGGGGACAGCGGGGCAGGGACGGGGCGGGGGATGCTCATGGGCTCCAGCTCCTCCAGCAGGACGGCGTCCGGACACGAAATACTCTTCGGGCCGTCGCCCTCGCCCATCACCGACGCCCACTCACCCGGCGCGGTCGTCACAGAACCGGTCGGCACGTGCCGACCGATGCTGCACGAGCGAGACACTACGGACTTCATCCTGTGATCTTCACGGCATTAATTGAATCCACGGTAAACACCGCATGGCCAGGAGGAAAGCTGAGGCGGTCAGGGCTGCGGCGACGGGCGCACGCCCGTTGCCGCAGCCCCGTTTTCTCCGCTAGGCGCCGCCGGGGCGCCCCGATCGTTCGGTCACTCTCGGTTACCGGTGGCCGGTCACCGGAAATTCGGGCGGGCGACCCCGGCTCGATACATCAGATCGACTTCGTGGACGGTGAATCCGAGCCTTTCGTACACCCGAACGGCCGCCGGATTGTCCGCGTCGACGTACAGCAGAACGGTTTCCAGACCGCGCTCACCGGACTCGGCGTCACTGCCTGTCAGGTGCCGCAGACCGGCCGCGGTCAGCGCCCGGCCGAGGCCGCTGCCCTGCTCCGCCGGATCGACGCCCACCACGTACACCTCGCCGAGCGCGGGCTCGGTCGCGTTCGCCGGGTGCACCTTCGTCCAGTGGAAGCCGACCGGCTTGCCGTCCCGGGTGGCGAGGAAGAAGCCGGCCGGGTCGAACCACGGCTCGGCCAGCCGGTCCGCGAGGTCGCGCTCGGTCCAGGAGCCCTGCTCCGGGTGGTGCGCGAAGGCGAGGGCGTTCAGGCGGAGCCACTCGCTGTCGTCCTCGCCGGGCCGGAAGGTCCGCAGCTCGATGCCGTCCGGGAGCGGGACGGCCTCGGTCTGCGGCCCGGTGCGGCGCATCTGCCGCAGCTCGCGGACCAGCTCGGCACCGTACGCCCCGGCGAGGTGCCGGGCCGCCGGGTGTCCGCCGTGCACCCAGAAGTCGACGTGCTCCCGGCCCGCGCGCCCCGCCTCGGCGAGCACCGCGTCCACCAGCGGCCGCCCGTGGCCCCGCCCGCGGGCGGCCGGGGCCACCACGAGCTCGGCGGCCGGGTTGGCACTGCCGTTCTCGGGGACCTCCAGCTGTCCGTAGCCGACGGCCCCGGTGGCCTCCGGGGCCTGGTTCTGCTCCTGGCTCGGGTTCTGGTTCCGGTCCTGTCCGACGGTCTCCAGGAAATGGGTCACACCGGGCCGCGCCGTCTCCGAGGAGCGCAGGCGCAGGCGGCCCTGCTCGGACACCGCCTCCCGGCCGTCCGCGCCCTGGGCCTCCGCCAGGATCCGCAGGGCCGCGTCCCGCTGAGCCGGCCGCAGTACGTCGGAGGCGAGGACCGTGGCCGCGTCGCCCGTTGTTGCCGTTCCATCGTCCATGACCCGACGATACGTCAACGGGAAACGCAAAGAACCCCCGCCGGTATCCCCGGCGGGGGTTCTCCACAATGATTGTTCGGCGGCGTCCTACTCTCCCACAGGGTCCCCCCTGCAGTACCATCGGCGCTGTGAGGCTTAGCTTCCGGGTTCGGAATGTAACCG